>JBGSWX010000252.1:0-3739 GCA_041751695.1 Burkholderiaceae bacterium
CTGGGAATTGATCGACGAAATCCTGAACGCCGTGCTGTTCGTGCTCATCGGCATGGAGGTGCTCCTCGTGACCTTGTCGCTCAGCACACTGACTGCGGCAGCCATCGCCATGACCATCACTCTGGCAGCGCGCGCGTTAACCGTCGGTCTGCCGGTGAGCGTGCTGACGGGGGCCTTCAAACTGCCGAAGGGCTCGGGATGGGTGCTTACCTGGGGCGGCCTGCGCGGCGGAATCTCCGTGGCGCTCGCGCTGTCATTGCCCGCGGGTCCGGAGCGAGACATCGTGCTTGCCCTGACCTACTGCATCGTCGTGTTTTCGATCCTCGGTCAAGGACTGACCATCGGGCGCGTGATACGAAAAGCAGTGACGTCACGCGGTTGAATCACGGATTTGAGGAAGATAATGATCGCTGGCGCGGTGACGCCATCTAAACACGCTGTGCGCGAATAACAACCTGAGGAACGACGATGAACCTGCGAGCTCTGGCTGTCCTGATCGTGCTGGTCGCTCTGGCGTTGTTTGCCGTGCTGAACTGGGTTGCATTCACGACGCCGACCGTGCTGTCGCTCGGCTTCACGGACGTCAACGCTCCGCTCGGTGTGATCATGCTCGTGCTAACGGTCCTGCTCAGTGCGATGTTCCTGATCTACATCGTCTTCCAGCAGGCCGGCGTCATTGTCGAAGCGCGCCGCTACGCAAAGGAACTGAAAGCCCACCGCGAGCTGGCCGACAAGGCCGAGGCCTCGCGCTTCACCGAGTTGCGGACGTTCCTCGACGGTGAGCTGCGCACGATCGAAGCGCAGGGCAGCGCATCGACGCGCGAAGTGGGCGCCAGAGTCGAGCGCCTCGAACAGCAGCTGCAGGAAAAACTCGCGGAATCGACGCGTACGCTGTCGGCTTACATCGGCGAGATCGAAGACAAGCTCGATCGCTTGCTGCTACCCCGCACCTAGAGGTGGCACCGAACAGCGTCCACGCGAGGGCGTGCGAGACCATCAGATAGCCGCTGAGCGTGCGTAAATTCCCCTTACTTGAGGTAACTCCCAAAGTCGAGGAACACTTCTAGTCAGCCGCTCGGTGCGGGCGCCTTTAGACGCGAGAATGCGCGTCGCGCGAGCGGCAACGTTCGTACTCAGCGGGCGCAATCATGGAGTTCGACTACATCATTGTCGGCGGCGGATCCGCAGGCTGCGTTCTCGCAGCGCGACTGTCGGAAGACCCGGCGGTCAACGTTGCACTGATCGAAGCGGGCGGCAACAACGACCGCGTACTCAATCGCGTGCCCACCGGCGCGGCGCTGCAGATCATCAAGCGCAACGCGTGCAACTGGGCATTTTCGACCGTTCCTCAGCCGGGTCTTGGCGGGCGGCGCGGTTATCAGCCGCGCGGGCGTGGGCTCGGCGGCTCGTCTGCCCTGAACGCAATGATCTATCTGCGCGGCCAGCGCGAGGACTACGACGGCTGGGCCGCAAACGGCGCGCCAAACTGGGCGTGGCACGACGTGCTGCCGTACTTCATCAAGGCGGAGAACAACGAGCGCGGTGCCGACGCTGTTCATGGTGACGCCGGACCACTCAAGGTCTCCGATCTGCGCTCGCCTCATCCAGCAGCTGCATTGTTCATCGAAGCCGGTCAGCAAGCGGGCCTGCAACGCAACGATGATTTTGCTGCGGAAACGCAGGAGGGCATCGGCTGGTATCAGGTCACGCAAAAAGACGGCGAGCGTTGGAGCGCCGCGCGCGCCTATCTGACACCGGCGCGCCAGCGGCCGAATCTGCACATCGTCACCGACGCGCTGGCCACCGGGATCATCATCGAAGCGCAGCGCGCGGTCGGCGTCAAGTTGCGCCAAGGCGATGTCGAGCGCGAGCTGCGCGCGCGGCGCGAAGTGCTGATCGCCGCCGGTGCGCTGCAGTCTCCGCAGCTGTTGATGGTGTCGGGCATTGGGCCCGCTTCGCATCTGCGCGAAATCGGCGTCGAGCTGGTCGCCGATCTGCCGGTCGGCGACAACCTCCACGACCATCCCGATATCACGATCAATCGGCGCGTCGCGAACTCCGATCTGCTGGGCTTCTCTCTCGTTGGCGGCTTCAAGTTGCTGCGCGCGATCAGACGCTGGCGGCGCGAGCGGCGCGGCGTGCTGACTTCAAATTTCGCGGAAGCGGGCGCGTTTATCCGCACGCTGCCGGAACTCCAGCGGCCCGACATGCAGCTGCACTTCGTGATCGGCATGGTCGATAACCACAACCGCACGTATCACTGGGGCCATGGCATGAGCTGCCATGCGACTGCGCTGCAGCCCGCGAGCCGCGGTACCGTCAGGTTGGCGTCGCGCGACATGCGCGATGCTCCGCTGATCGACCCGGCGTTCCTGTCGGACGCGGGCGATCTTGAAACGCTGGTGCGTGGATTCAAATGGGTGCGCAAGATTTTTGCGCAGCCGGCGTTTGCCGAGTACGAAGGCGCCGATCTTTCGCGTGAATTGCATTTCTCGAAAGTGAAAGGCGACGATGAGATCAGGCAGGCCATCCGCGAACGCGCCGACACCATTTATCACCCGGTCGGAACATGCCGCATGGGTTCGGATGAACGCGCGGTCGTGGACCCGCAGTTACGCGTGCGCGGCATTGAGCGTCTTCGGGTAGTCGATGCGTCGGTGATTCCGACGCTGATATCGGGCAACACCAACGCGCCGGTAATCATGATTGCCGAAAAGGCGGCTGATCTGATCAAGAGCGTGCATTAGCTCATGCCCCGCGCGACCGAATCCGCGCTGCGCTTCACCTACAATCGCCGGCCGTTGTGCAAAAGGCCCGTGATGAACACGCATTGCATGGAGCCGCGATGAACCCGCGGCCGCCTTCCGATACCGAATCGCAACTGCGCGCGCTGCTCGCGCAGCGCATCCTGATGCTCGACGGCGCGATGGGCACGATGATCCAGCGCTACAAATTGTCCGAGGCCGATTTCCGCGGAGCGCGCTTTGCCGATCATGCGGTCGACGTCAGAGGCAACAACGATCTGCTTTCACTGACGCAGCCCGATGTCGTGCGCGAAATTCATCTGGCGTTTCTCGAGGCAGGCGCCGATCTGATCGAAACGAACACCTTTGGCGCCACCTCGGTTGCCCAGCAGGACTACGGCCTGGCGCATGTGGCGTACGACATCAATCTGGCCGCTGCAAAAATCGCCAGGGAAGCATGCGCGCAGTACTCGAGCGCGGAGAAGCCGCGCTTTGTGATCGGTGCCCTCGGCCCGACGCCGAAGACCGCCTCGATTTCACCCGACGTCAACGATCCGGGCGCGCGCAACATCACGTTCGACGAGTTGGTCGTGTCGTATGGCGAGCAAGCGCGCGGATTGCTCGATGGCGGCGCCGATCTGCTGATTGTCGAGACAATTTTCGACACGCTGAATGCGAAGGCCGCGCTATTTGCGATCGATGCTGAGTTCGCGCGTCGTGGCACTCGCGTGCCGCTGATGATCTCGGGCACCGTGACCGACGCGTCAGGCCGCATTTTGTCGGGCCAGACGGTCGAAGCGTTCTGGAATTCGGTGCGTCACGCGCGCCCGCTGACGGTCGGCTTGAACTGCGCGCTCGGCGCCGCACTGATGCGGCCGTATATCGAAGAGCTGGCAAGAATCGCCGACACGTTTATCAGCGTGTACCCGAACGCGGGCTTGCCCAACCCGATGAGCGAAACTGGTTTCGACGAAACGGCCGACGTGACGTCGAGC
>JBGSWX010000253.1:0-3419 GCA_041751695.1 Burkholderiaceae bacterium
CGATCGGACCGCTGCACTTTGAAGTCGGCGCCGACGTGCTCGGCGCCATGCGAAAGCAATTGCCCGCTGCCGAGCGCGCGTTCAAGCCGCACTCGGCAGGCAAACATCGCGCCGATTTGTTCGAGCTGGGCCGCCAGGCGCTTGAACAAGTGGGCGTGAGCCGTGTGTACGGTGGCGAGGCTTGCACGTACAGCGATCCGGCGCGCTTCTACAGTTTCCGCCGTGATCGCGTCACCGGCCGCCACGCCGCAGTGATATGGCGCGTTTGACCATGCTCACCGCTCCGCGCAAAATGGCTGGCTGAGGAGACAGATTGATGGCAACGAGCACGATGACACCACCCGCGCGCGGGCGTGCGCGCAAAAAAACGGCGCCGGCGCAGCGCGGTAATGGAGCGCAACGCCAAGCTGGAGCGCGACGCGAGGCTGCGTCGCCCGGTACTGCCGCGACCAACGCGATGCCGGCGCAGTACGTGATGCCGCCTTCGCCTGAGCGCCTGATGGAGTTGCAGCAGGATTATCTGACGCAACTGGCTTCGCTCTGGACCGATTTTTTTCAGCGGCCGGAAAAATCGTCTGAGCCGATCAAGGACTCGCGCTTTTCGGATGCCGCTTGGCAGAGCAATTCGCTCGCGTCGTTTTACGCGCGCGCGTATTTGCTGAATTCGGATTTCATGAATCGCCTGGCCGACACGGTCGACGCCGACCGTAAGACCAAGCAGCGCGTCAAGTTCGCGGTCTCGCAATGGGTCGATGCGGCTTCGCCGTCAAACTATCTGGCGACCAATCCGACGGCGCAGAAGATGCTGCTCGAATCGCGCGGCGAAAGTTTGAAATCCGGTCTCGACAATCTGATGAAGGACATGCAGCGCGGCCGCATCAGCCAGACCGATGAAACCGCATTCGAGGTCGGGCGCAACGTCGCCACCAGCGAAGGTGCCATCGTGTTCGAGAACGCGCTCTTTCAGTTGATTCAGTACAAGCCGCTGACCGCGAAGGTCTATGCGCGTCCGTTCGTGTTGGTGCCGCCGTGCATCAACAAGTACTACATCCTCGATCTGCAGCCGGAGAACTCCTTTATTCGGCATGCCGTGAGCACGGGCCATACGGTGTTCGTCGTGTCCTGGAAGAACCCGCATCAGCCGGAATCGAAACTCACGTGGGATGACTATCTGGAGCAGGGCGCGATCAAGGCGCTGCACGTCTCGCAGCAGATCAGTGGCCAGAAACAGGTCAATGCGCTCGGGTTTTGCGTCGGCGGCACGATCCTCGCAACCGCGCTGACCGTGATGCACGCGCGCGGTGAAACGCCGGTGTCCAGCATGACGTTGATGACCGCCTTGCTCGACTTCGAAGAGCCCGGAGCGCTCGAGATCTTCATCGACGAGCAGCAGGTGCGCCAGCGTGAACAATCGATGGGTAAAGGCGGCTTGATGTCGGGCCGTGACCTGGCGATGACGTTCAACAACCTGCGCTCCAACGATCTGGTGTGGAACTACGTTGTCAATAATTATCTGCAAGGCAAGCAGCCGCCCGCGTTCGATTTGCTGTACTGGAACGGCGACAGCACCAACTTGCCGGGACCGATGTACGCCTGGTACCTGCGCAACATGTACCTTGAAAACAATCTGCGCGTTCCGGGCAAGCTCGTTTGCTGCGGCGAGCGCGTTGATCTGAATTCGATCAAGGTGCCGACCTACGTGTTCGCGGCGCGCGAAGATCACATCGTGCCGTGGAAGGCGGGGTACGCGTCGGCGCGGCTGTTGCCGGGTGCGGGTAAGGCGGGCGTGCGCTTCGTGCTCGGCGCCAGCGGACATATCGCCGGCAGCATCAATCCACCGTCGAAAAACAAGCGCAACTACTGGACTGCGGCAAACAATAAGCTGCCCGCCGACCCCGAGGCCTGGCTGCTCGGCGCATCGGAACAGCCCGGCAGTTGGTGGACCGATTGGAGCAAGTGGCTGGCTCAGTTTGGCGGCGCGCAGAAAGCCGCGCCGAAAAGTTTTGGTGGTGCGAAGTACAAGGCGATCGAGCCTGCGCCCGGTCGCTATGTTCAAGAGAAAGCCTAGGAGCGTCATTAAATGTCCAATGCAGTTATCGTCGCAGCAGCACGCACGCCGGTCGGCAAATTCGGCGGTTCGCTCGCCAAGATTCCGGCGTCCGACCTCGGCGCGCTGGTGATCAAGGAGGTGCTGAAGCGCGCCGGCGTGAAGCCCGAGCAGGTCGATGAAGTCATCATGGGCCAGGTATTGACGGCCGGCGTCGGTCAGAACGCCGCGCGCCAGGCGTCGATCAAGGCCGGGTTGCCGGTGACAGTTTCTGCGATGACGATCAACAAAGTGTGCGGATCGGGGTTGAAGGCCGTGATGCTCGCGGCGCAGGCGATCGCCAATGGCGACGCCGACATCGTCGTCGCGGGTGGGCAGGAGAACATGAGCGCCTCACCGCACGTGATGCAGGGCTCGCGCGATGGTTACCGCATGGGCGATGCCAAGATTGTCGACAGCATGATCGTCGATGGTCTATGGGACGTTTACAACCAGTACCACATGGGGATTACCGCCGAGAACGTCGCCAAGGAACACAGCATCGATCGCGCGGCGCAGGACAAATTTTCTTTGGGCTCGCAGCAAAGGGCCGCCGCTGCGCAGGATGCCGGCCGTTTCAAGGACGAGATCGTCGCGGTGCCGATCCCGCAGCGCAAGGGTGATCCGATTGCGTTTGACGCCGATGAGTTCATCAATCGCAAGACCAACGCCGAAGCACTGTCGGGACTGAAGCCGGCGTTCGACAAGCAAGGTAGCGTGACCGCGGGCAATGCATCGGGACTCAACGACGGTGCCGCGGCATTGCTGGTGATGTCGGAAGCGAAAGCGAAGGAGCTCGGATTGAAGCCGCTGGCGACGATCAAGGCCTTCGCGTCGGCGGGCGTTGATCCGAAAGTAATGGGTATGGGACCGGCGCCGGCTTCGCGCAAGGCGCTGAAGAAGGCGGGCTGGACGGCAGATCAAGTCGATTTGATGGAGATCAACGAAGCGTTCGCGGCGCAAGCGTGCGCGGTCAACAAGGACATGGGCTGGGATACGGACAAGATCAACGTCAACGGCGGGGCGATTGCGCTGGGCCATCCGATCGGCGCGTCGGGGGCTCGAATTCTGGTGACTTTGCTGCACGAGATGAAGCGGCGTGACGCGAAGAAAGGTCTAGCCGCGTTGTGCATCGGCGGCGGCATGGGTGTGGCGCTGGCGGTTGAGCGCTGATCAGATCGGCGGCCGCGGCAGGCCCGGGTCTTCGCGCCGCGGGTCGTACCAGAGCCCCATTTGATCGCGGCGCTCGATCATCTTGCCGCCACTGAGCGCTCCGCGGACCAAGATGCCAAACACTTCGAGCCCTGAATAAGTACGCAGCTTCCGGCCGGAC
>JBGSWX010000254.1:0-1653 GCA_041751695.1 Burkholderiaceae bacterium
TCGCCGGCATCGCCGAACGCGAGCATCAACTCGGCCGCCGCGCGCGGCAGCAGCGCGACGATCGACTCCAGCACTTCCCACTGGCCAGCGGTGAAATGCGGCGCGGGCAAGTCGCGCAGTGCATGCAGCGCATGCCGCAGCGGTTCGTTCGATCGCAGCGTGTCGGTCAGCGCAACGATCCGCTGCTTGAACGGAGCAGCACCGGGGAAGGATGGAAAACCCTCTGACTTGCTGAACCGCGCGCGCCAGGTTCCTTCATTGGTCAGCAGCAGCGCGGCCAGCCCACGCCAAGCGTCGAGCCGTCGAAAGCTTGCTTCCGGCAAGCGTGCAAGATCGGCGCACGGCGACAGCCGCGAATCATGCGGCAAATTGCCAGCCGCATAGCGCGCCAGCGCGATCAACTCGCCCGCGTCCACGGAGATCAACGCTTCGCACACGCGCTCGATCTGGCGCGAGCACTCGGTTTGCATCGGCGCTTCGAGCGCTGCGCGGTCGAGATGACCGACATGCCGCAGCCACTGGTCACGCCTGGCAAGCATTCCGCTGAGCAGACGATGCACGCGCGGCCAATCGTTGTCGAGATGTGTCAGCAGGAGCGCGACATTGTGCGCGACGCGACTTTGTTCGACACTATCTTGAGCATCGAGGCTATCGATCAGCGCCAGCGTGGCGTGAGCCGCCGCGCTGTACAGCGGTTCAGCTCGTTCGGTCACTTGCGTGATGGCGGCGAAGCGCGTCGTGATCGGCAGTTGCCGCGCCAGCCACAGAGCCAGTGCATCGATCGTCTGCACTCTGAGCCGGGCCGGATTGGCCGCCAGCTCCCACCCGAGTTCGCGGTCGCGCGCAGATACTCGCCGCGCAAGCTGCCACGTCAGTGCCTTGTGTGATTCTTGTGGCAGATCGATCGCAGCGTCTGCATCCGCAAGCGCTTGCAGCAGGCGATCTTTCATTTCGGCCGCCGCCTTGCGGGTGAATGTGATCGCGACGACCTCCTCGGGCGCGTCGGCTTGCGCCAGCAACGCCAGCACCCGTTGCGTCAACAGCTCGGTCTTGCCTGATCCGGCGGGCGCGCGCACGATGAAGCTCTGCGTCGCGTCGAGTGCGCGTGCGCGCGCAACCGCGTCGTCGTCCGGCAAATGCGTATCGACAGGCACGGCAGCCGGTGCTTTCACCAACGGTGAAACGAGTAGCGGAAGCTGCAGCTGCGCGTCGCCACGCGACGACTCGCTATTCTTCATCGCTCACCCAGGGTGTGCCGTCTTCCTTTTCGGCAGCGCCGGCAATGACCGCGCCGCCGCGCTCGTTGATCCGACACAGCGTCGGCAGCTCGCAGTAGCGGCAGGTCTGCGGCAATCGCTTCGGATTCACGACGGCGTCGCCGTCGGCGAACTGCACCGCCAGCCGTTCGAGCACATTCGACCAGCGATCGACCAGCGCATCCCAGCTTGCGTACTGTCCTTTCCATTGATTGGTCCGGCCCGGTAACAGATCGGAATCCGCCGCCAGCGCACTGAAGCCGACATCACCAGCGCGCACTCTGGCCAGCGCAATCGCACGCGCCGTCGGTTCGGAAGCAGTCAGGTACAGCGGCAGCTGCGGCTCGTCGGGCCGCTCGTCGAGCCAGCCGACGTTCTTCGTGCTTCCCGTCTTGTA
>JBGSWX010000255.1:0-4683 GCA_041751695.1 Burkholderiaceae bacterium
ATCCGCCGGCGTTGCAGCACGCAGATCCTTGTACATCGTGCGCGGTCCCACTGGTTGCGCCAACGGATCGAGGTAGAGACATCCGTCGCGGTAGAAACCGGAGTCCATTCCAACAACTTCGTGTCCGCTTTGCAACAGGTACGGCGCTAGTCGAGCGCCGATGTAACCCTCAGTGCCGGTCACCAGTACTCGCATGTTTCAGAGTTCCGCTAATTCAGTTAGGGTTCGGTCTAGCACGTTGTTGCCCAACAATCGGACATCCTGCCAAGTACCCCACCCGTTGCGGTGGGGTGGCGGCGCCCTACCAGTATCGTGATGAAACAAGCAATTGCCAAGGGCGCCGTATGGATGGTGCTGTTCAAGCTGGCCGAGCGTTCGCTCGGGCTGATCAGCGTCGTCGTTCTCGCGCGTTTGCTCGTGCCGGCAGACTTCGGTCTGGTGGCGATGGCGATGTCGATCATCGCGTTCATCGATATCGCCACAACGTTCAGCTTCGATATCGCCCTGATCCAGAAGCCTAATCCTGACCGCAAAGACTTCGACACCGTCTGGACGCTGAACATCCTGATAGCGGCGGCTTGCGCGCTCGTGATCGCTGCGCTCGCTGTTCCAGCTGCGGCGTTCTACAACGAACCGCGGCTGACTGCCGTGATGCTGGTGCTAGCGGCAGCCTGGCTGGTGCAGGGATTCGAGAACATCGGGATCGTGAACTTCCGGCGCGAAATGAACTTCCGGCCCGAGTTCAGGTTCATGCTGTCGAAAAAGATCGTGGGCTTCGTGGTGACGATCTCCCTGGCACTGACGCTGAAGAGCTACTGGGCACTGATCGCCGGAATTCTCGTGTCGCGTTTTGCCGGCGTGCTCTTCAGCTACGGGATGCACCCATTCCGTCCCCGCTTCAGCCTGGCCGCGAGTAAGCAGTTGTTCTCGTTCTCGAGCTGGCTGCTTTTGAACAACATCATGCTCGGCACCCTGTACAACATCCCGCAATTTTTCATCGGGCGTGTTCTAGGGTCCCGGGCGCTTGGGCTTTACACAGTGGGTCATGAGATCGCTTACCTTCCTTCGACGGAACTCATTGCGCCGATTAACCGCGCAGTGCTGCCTGGCTACTCCCGGATGGCGACCAAGGTCGAGACTTTGCGAGAAGGATTCGTCGATGTCATCTCGATGATTGTGATCATCGCGTTGCCGGCCTCGTTCGGACTTGCCGCGATTGCCGACCCGCTGGTCAGCGTCATGCTCGGAGAGCAGTGGCTGGAGGCCATTCCAGTGATAGCGGTACTTGCATTTTCCGGAGCGATCGGTGCACTGCAGTCGAATAACGCTTCGGCGTACATCGCGCTTGGAAAGCAGCGTGTGCTGCTGCTTGTCCTGACCACGCAGCTCGTCGTTCTAGTGCCGTTGATGTTCATATTCGGCCGCGCGTTTGGCATCCTCGGTGTTGCATACGCTGACCTGATCGCCAACCTGTCGGGATTCGCGATGAGTTACCCGGTGTTGTTCAAGACACTGAAAATACCGGTGGTCAGCTATGGCAGGGCCATCTGGCGTCCTTTGTTCGCCGCTGCGCTGATGGGACTCATCGTGTATGCGCTGGGCCAGGAACTGGTGGAATCGGCTCCGACACTCGCCCCTGGCTGGCGGCTTGCGCTGCTGATCCCGGCTGGAGTGGCGGCCTACGTGGTGACGTTGGCGGCGCTGTGGCTGGCCGTGGGTAAGCCGCTGGGCGCCGAGTCTGTTCTTCTGGCCCGCCTGATCGACGCCAGCGCCCGATTGCGGCGAGTTCCCGATTAGCGCCCAAGTGTCGACCGGGTGCGATTGCGCTGCGATGACGTTCGGCTCGCGCAACACATTGTCATAAAAACCGCGTCATCGCTCCGCCGAAGAGAAACGAAAGCATCTTGACTTCTTCCCTGGCAGATTTACCCGACAACAGCTTTTTCGCAAGATCCCCCAATGTCGATTGAAGTTCCCAGCACGCCATCCTCAAAGCCGATCGATCGCCCTTGAAGATGTGTTTCACGTAGAAAGAGCCACGGCCGCGCACGTACTTTCGATGTACGTCGGCTACGTCGCTTTCCGAACGCCGCCCATGATTGTGGTACACGAGGACGTTTGGAAGGTACTCGATGCGAATGTCTTTTTTGAAGGCGCGGTAAACGAAGTCCGCGTCTTCAAAGCCGGCATCCTTGCCGTTACCTGGCGTAATCAACGGGTCAAAGTCACCGATTGTCGACAGCAGCTCGCTGCGGATCGCCATGTTGCAGCCGATGATGAATGAAAGTGCATCACCAGGAGCCGAAACGATCCGACGGTCACGGCTTGTACGGGTCGTCATGGGATTGTCCAGCGGATTGAATAGCTCGACCCTGCCGCCTACGAGTCCAAGGTTCGCATCAGCCGCAAAGGCCGATCCAATGCTCTCGACCCAGCGCTCATCGGGAATGCAATCATCATCGGTAAACGCAATGACGCTTGCGTCAGCTTGCCGGACTGCTTTATTTATGGCATGAGCCTTTCCCTGAGCGCCCTCGAACAAATAATGAATGCGCGGTTCTCTTTGCGCGAATGACTCGACGAGAGCGCGTGTTTCGTCCTTCGAGTTGTTGTCCACAATCCAAACATCCCACGTCAGGCCGCTGGGACCGTGCATTCGAAGGACGGCCTGCAGCAGCTCTCGCAGGCTGCTGGCCCGATTGCAGGTTGCTACGACGATCGAAATGTCAACTGCGCGCACGGCGTGGCGATACGCTAAGTATTCTGTTCGAGGGCGTCAGGCGTTGCGCCGTCGGCAACCTTTCGCAGCCAGATGCTTCCTCCCGTATTCTCAAGCACGGCGGGCACCTTATCTCTGAATATTTCCGGGAAAGTCGTGCCGGCGAACGAGTTGAACGCCACGATGTTGTAGTGACGGTTGGCCACCAGAAAGGCCCGCAGAAACAGTGATTCGTTCCACGCCCAGCCTGATCGAATCCAGTCCGCGGGATACGACATCGGATAGAAGATGTCATGAAAGTGAACGAGAACGCCCGGGCGCAGACGAGGCAGCACGCGCAGTATCAAGAAGGTCACATCGCTTCCGACTTTCGCGACGTGTGACGAATCGATGAAAAGAACATCTCCGGCGTCAAGCTCGTCAAACGCGGCAAGCGGTACCTCCTGTACCTGCTTCTCGATGATCCTGACCCGTTCTTTGTCCTCTGACAACAGTATCGACTGCAGCCGGTCTGTGTTAGGTTCGATTAACGTGAGATCGGCTCGCTGATTACTGTAAGCGAGGGTATCGAGCATCACCGCCGACGAAAAGCCCGAGCCAATCTCGACAATTCTTGCGGGTCTTTCCTTTTGCAGTACTGCGGAAAGAGTGAACGCGTCCGAAAACACGAAGTAGGAGTTGGCCGAGAAGTATCGAAACTCGCGAGACGGCTGTTTCGGAAACGGCAAGAGAGTGCAGTCATTGAGCAGCTGCTCGTAGTACGAACGCTGTTCTCTCTCGCGAAGGTCAATGTGTTCCCACAGCTCCGGCCCATCGAAGCGCATTGCCGACGCGCCTTTTGGAAGGCCTCCCAAGTCAAGAAGTGGAGAATAGAAATGGCCGGGCGGCCAACTGGTTACGCCTTTCCAGTTCGGATGCCGTCGCGCCGCACGATCCTGAAACAGCGAGTAGGACGACCGTAGCATCTGCCTGATCTTTGCGTTGATCATCCCCGCCAATCTTACCGACCAATCATTCGGGAAAAGCGCCAAACGCGCTATCTAAGCCGTCGAAAACGCACTTAGTGTGCGATGCATGGCGGTGTCCCAGTTGAAGTATTCCCGCGCCAGTTTCAATGCGCCGGCGCGCAGTTTGGCCGCCAACTCGGGATGTTCGATCAGCTTGGTAATGGCTTCAGCGATCGCCTCCGGATCACGTGGAGAGCAAAGCAGCACGTTTTCCTGATCGACGAGCGCGCGGTCGGTGTGCTGGTTCGTAGTGACGATCGGCATTCCGTAGCTCGCCAGCGTGGCCAGTGAGCTGTTGTTCAGATGGATGCCGTTGGCAAACGGCAGCACGAAGGCGTCGGCCGCATGAATGAATGCCGCGACATCATCACTAACGGTACTAAATGGGCCGTACCACGTCGTCAGGCTGCCAAGTCCGAGTTCGACAGCCAGTTGTTGCATCTGCTCGTAGTAGGAAATCTTGCCTTCGTCAATGCCGGCAACGTCACCAGGACCGCCGAGAATCACCAGCCGAACCGGCACATTGTTTGAAACAAGCAAGGCAACCGCGCGCAGCAGCGTTTCGACGCCCTTGACCGGATACAGATAGCCAAGGTATCCAATGACGAAAGCGTCGTCTGTGGCCGCGATCGCGTTCCGCCCGCGCGTCCTGAGTGCGTGATCGTGATCGGACACGATCGAAACGTTGGCCGGCGGCGGGATCAGCAGCCCCTTGCTTTCGATCGCATGGTCTTCGTCGTGCAAACGCTCGAGGTGATAGCCACAGAGCGCAATGACGGCGTCGCTGTCTCGCAAGAGCGTGCCGAAACTGTAACTAGATCGATCTGAACCCGCCCAGACCGCCGCCGCCTTCCTCAAAGCTCGGCTCGCCAGCGACGGCTGCCGTTCGATGACAAACATCGGATTCTCGAACCTCGTCACGAATCGAACTCCGGGCAACACCCGCTTTGCGAGCGT
>JBGSWX010000256.1:0-2364 GCA_041751695.1 Burkholderiaceae bacterium
TCAGGCGATCACGCAGTTCAACATGATCGAGGCCGGCGACAAGGTGATGGTGTGCCTGTCCGGGGGAAAGGACAGCTACAGCCTGCTGGATGTGCTGCTGCTGTTGAGACAGCGCGCGCCGATCGACTTCGACATCGTCGCCGTCAATCTGGACCAGAAGCAGCCTGGATTTCCCGAGCAGGTGTTACCTGACTATCTGCGCACGAAAGGCGTGCCGTTTCACATCGAAGCGCAGGACACGTATGCGATCGTCAAGCGCGTGATTCCCGAAGGCAAGACGATGTGCTCGCTGTGCTCGCGGCTACGCCGCGGCGTTTTGTATCGCGTGGCCGGCGAACTCGGGGCCACTAAGATCGCGCTCGGCCATCATCGTGAAGACATCCTCGGTACGTTTTTCCTCAACTTGTTTTTCGGCGGCAGGCTGAAGGCCATGCCGCCGAAGCTCGTGTCCGACGACGGCAAGCACATCGTGATCCGGCCGCTTGCGTACGTCGAAGAAGCCGACCTCGCGCGCTATGCGGAAGTCAAAGCGTGTCCGAGCATCCCGTGCAATCTGTGCGGCTCGCAGGTCAATCTGAAGCGGCAGGAAATCAAACGCATGCTGATCGAATGGCAGAAGCGTTTTCCTGGACGAGTCGAGAACACGTTCAACGCGCTGGCAAGAGTCACACCGTCGCACCTGATGGATGCAGATCTGTTCGACTTCGCGGCGCTGCGCGCGAGCGGCCGTCCTGACATGGCGGGTGATATCGCTTTCGATGAGTCTCCGTGCAATGGTCAAGAAGATGCGGCCGCCGATGTGATCCGCTTTGCTTGAGCTCAAGCGGCGCCCAACGCGCGTTCGACCTCATTGACCAATACTTCACTCGGCTCGCATCCGACCGAAACACGAACGAAGCCGTCGGGCACAGCATCGCCCCAACGCGCGCGGCGCTCGGCGCACGTGTGTACGCCGCCGAAGCTGGTCGATTCGCGCATTAATGCGCAGCCTTTAATGAAACGCTCGGCGACCGCTGTGTCGGCAAGCGTGAGCGCGATCAGACTGCCGCCGCCCGTCATCTGAGTCTGAGCCAGGCGATGCGCGGGATGCGACGCGAGGCCCGGATAGCGAACCCCGACGACTTTCGGATGCCGCGCCAATAGCTCGGCCAGCACGAGGGCATTGAAGCGCATACGCGAGTAGCGAATTTCGAGCGTTTCAAGGCCGCGATGCACCAGCCAGGCTTCATGCGGACCCGGCACGGCGCCGGCGATTTTGCGCCAATCGCGCACCGCGCCGATCACCGAAGCATCACGCGAGCTCACGTGGCCGAACAGCACATCGGAGTGCCCATTCAGCGCCTTCGTGTCGGCAGACACAACTACATCGGCGCCGAGGTCAAGCGGGCGCTGGCCGAGCGGCGTCATCGTTGTGTTATCGACTGCGACCATTGCACCGGTCACTTTCGCCTGACGAGCGACGACGGCGATGTCGGCCAGGTCAAGGCCCGGATTCGAAGGTGTTTCGAGCCACACCAGCTTGTAACCATCAAGCGCGCGCGCTGCGACCTCTGCCGTCGCACACGAATCGACGACAACACCCATCGGCACCAGATACTTCTCTGCAAACAACCGCACCGTGTAGTAACCATCCGACGGCAGCAGTACGCGGTCGCCGGACCTCAGAACGCTGTAGAGCACGGCAGCGATCGCCGCCATACCCGAGGGAAACGTGATCGTCTCGGCGTCTTCGAGAAGCGCGAGCGCGTCTTCCAGTGCGGTCCAGGTTGGATTGGCCCAGCGCGCGTATTGATACGCGCCGCTCGGATCGCCGACCAACCGATACACTGAAGTGTTGACGATTGGCGGCGTGAACGCACCGCCGATCTCGGTCGATGCGGTCGCGTGATGCAGACAGCGCGCAAAGCGCTCGTCGATCGCGGACAAGAGTGAGGACATGAAGGCGCTCCGGAGGCGAAGCGCCTACATTACCCGCCGCTGGTCACTGCAGCGGCTGTCCGGTAAGGACTTCGGTGCCAGCGTCCCCACGGTGCACCTTTACAACGCTAAAGCTGCATGTCTGCAAGTAAGCCATGCGTGCTCCGCTCGTCCGAATCACTTCAGCTCCATCGCATTGCGCTGGTCGAGCGTGACCGATCCAGCACCGGGCTTCAGATCCGTCTTGACATTCCACAGTACCGGCTGTGCATTGAGCACGTTCAGACCAAACAGGTAGTAGGTGCCCGAGGGAAGGCCAACGAGCTGAGCTTGGCCTGCGCTGTTCGTTTTGATCACGCCTACGCTGCTCTTAACAATCTCCAGCATGCCTTGGCGACAGACGAGTTGGTCAGCGCCACACGCGGTGGCCCATGTCTTCAGCGGTGA
>JBGSWX010000257.1:0-5339 GCA_041751695.1 Burkholderiaceae bacterium
CCTTCGTATTCGGACTCGATCTCCGGCAGCTCTTCGACCCCGAGATCGACGAACAACAGCGCCGAAGCGACTTCCAGTCCCACCGCCTCGCGCACGTTGGTTGCAAGGGTGGCGAAGTCCCTGGTGACGCGCCCGATGGCCTCGATCGTGGCCACGAGGGGCCGCGCATGCAGCTTGTGCGACGTTTCGCGAGCGAGTGCTATTTCGTGTTCGAACTTGGTGGTCTCCGGCGAGCCCGCCACGATCTGGCCCCACAGTTGCTTGGCTTGCACCAGCGCTTCCTTCAACGCGCGCAGCACATCTGCATCCAGTGCGGTCAGGCTCGCGCGCTCGAAGTCGGCCGGAATCAGCGCGTCGAGTCCGTATAAGCGCTTGACGTCGGCAACCCGCTGCAGCGATCCCTCGGCGCGGCCGACGTAGTACAGGGTGTCGACCATCAGGCGCTCGGCGACCGCACCGCCGCCTTCGATCATGCGGCGCAGCTGCAGGTTCAGACGCGCCAGCACGCGCTTCAAATCGACGTCGACTGCCACTGCGCCCGCTTCGAGCGCCTCCAGCAAGCCGCGCGAGATCCACCAGAAGCTGCGCGCCAGCCCGCGCTGCGGCATGTGCTCGAGATCAGCCAGCGCTTCGCGCATGCGCTTGCGCGGCGCCGCGTCTTCCGAGTTGCGCAGAAATCCGAGCAGGCCCAGTTCGAATCGCGCGCGCCGATCGCGCAACTGGCGCGGTGTGAAGTTGCGCGCCTCGATCTGATGAAAAGCAGGACGGCGCGACAAGTCCGGGAACACGAGGTCGGCCGGGTGTACGCGGCTCGCCTGATTTAACAGCAGCACATCCCGGTAGTACGGAAACAACTTGATCGGCTGATTCGAACGGCCCGACAACAACCCCTCAAGGTACGCCATCACCGCCGACACCGCTGTTTCAATCGTGCGTATCGGTGCCGGGGAACACTCTTTCGGATCTGCCTCGAAGCGGCGCGTCAGGTGTTCGATCGCTTCGGTGACCAGCGCAACCCCCCGCAGGTCGAGCAGCTGCAGCGCTCCGTTGGCTTGATGGAGCTGATTGCGTGCATTGCGCAGGCTGTCGACGTCCTGCTTGCTCGCAACAAACGCCTTGAGCCCATCAACTGCCGCAGCCAGCGAGGTGCGAATCTCATCGATCACCCACGCCAGCGGGGCGATGTCGGGCGCGGCGCCTACCAACTGATTGGGATCGTGTCTCTGAGCCATAGTTGTTTATCCGACCCGGAAGCGCGCGACCGAAGCTTTTAATTCGCGCGCCAGCGTCGCGAGCTGTCCGATCGACTGCGCGGCCTGGCGCGTGCCTTGCGATGTTTGCTCGGTCACCGACAAGATGCGTTCGATCGAATGCGCCACGCCGCCCGCCGATTGCGCCTGCTCATTGGTCGCCGAGGCGATCTTCTCGACCTGATCGGTCAACTGGCGCGAGACGCGGCCGATGTCCGACAGCGCGTTGCCTGCGGCGTCCGACAGCTTCGCGCCTTCGACCACGCCTTGCGTGCTCTTTTCCATGGCGGCGACCGCGTCCTGCGTATCGGTTTGAATCGTGCGCACCAGCGCGCCGATCTGCTTGGCGGCTTCGGCCGAGCGATCGGCCAGACGCTGCACCTCTTCGGCCACGACAGAGAATCCGCGCCCTGCTTCTCCTGCCGATGCGGCCTGAATCGCGGCGTTCAATGCCAGCACGTTGGTCTGCTCGGTAATGTCGGTGATCAGCTCGACGATCTCGCCGATCTCCTGCGATGACTCGCCGAGCCGCTTGATGCGCTTCGCCGTTTCCTGAATCTGCTCCCGAATCTCGTTCATGCCGCTGATCTGGTTGAACACCGCGCGCTGCCCGCGCTCTGCGGCTTCGAGTGATGCGCGCGCGACCTTGGCCGATTCGCCCGCGTTTTTAGACACGTCGTTGATCTGCGATGCCATTTTCAGCACCTGGTCGCCGGTGTCCTTGATTTCCTTCGACTGCGCTTCGGACGCCGTCAACAATCGGGTCGCGATATCGCGCGCCTGCGTGGACGCGGTGTTGACCTGCTCTGCTGTGTTGTTGATGCGGCCCACCAGCCCGCGCAGCTCTTCGACCGTGTAGTTGACCGAGTCGGCGATGGCGCCGGTGATGTCTTCCGATACGGTCGCCTGCACGGTCAGGTTGCCGTCAGCCACTTCCTGCAACTCGTTCATCAATCGCAAAATGGCGGCTTGATTCACGTCGTTGGTCTTCTTCGCGTCCTGTTCGAGCCGCTCGGCCTGCATCCGTTGCACGTTGGCTTCGGTAGCGCGCTCGCGCGTGTCTTCCAGCAGCACCTTGAAGATTGCCAACCCCGAGAGCAGCAGCCCCGCGCCGAAAATCGTCAGCAGAAGAAAGTTGAGGACCCGCGCGCGTTGTTCACCGGTGTAGAGGCCGCCCAGCTGCCCCACCTGCTGGCGCAGCGCTTCGGAGTCGCGCAGGATGCCGAGCTCGGCTTCCTTGGCCTGCACAATGGCCTGCAAACTGCCGATCGCGCCGGCAATCGATTTCTGAAATTCGCCGTACACCTTTAACAGTTCCTGCAGCCGCGAGCGGACTTCAGGATCGGCCGCCGCGGTCACGCGCAGCGCCTCGCTGCCCGCGAACAGCGCTTGCGTCAGGTCGCGAAACTGATTGATATCGCGCCCGAGCGTCAGCGCGACTTCGGCGTTGGCCACATTGCCGGCGACCAGCGAGTTCGCGCTCTTGCCCAACCGCTGCGTCAGGGCAACCAGCTGACCGGCGGCTGCGATTTCGCGCGTCGGTGAACCGCTTTGCAGCTTCAGCGACATGATTTCTTCGGTCAGCTGCTGCAGGCGCGGGCTCGCATCATTGATGCGCTTGATCACGTCGCCAAAAGCCAGCAGCGTTTTTTCGTTGGCCAGAATCACCGACGCCGCCGATTCGCTTGCCTTCCAGTTGTCGCTCAACTTCTGCAGGTCCGACTGCATACCGCCACCGGAAGCCGACAGGTTGCGGCTGGCATCTCCCTTGATCAGCGCATCGAGATTGCCGGCGATCGCGTCACGGCTTTCCTTGACTTCGATGAACGCGGAGCGGTTGCCTTCGACGGCATTCGGCGCGGCCTTGGCCAGACGCTGCGTATGCATCAGCGTGTCGCCGACGATCTCGATCTGCAGCGCACTGTTGGCCGCCAAGCGGTTGTCGTAAATCAGGACCAGGACGAACAACACCAGGAACGTGGCAAGCAGTGCCAGCAGCACCTGCACTTGCGTGTTGACGGGCTTGTTGCCGATGACCGGCAGCCGCATCGCAACCAGACGGTCCATGAAACGCATCGCGCGACCGCTGGTGCCGGGACGCTCGAGCATGACTGTCTTGGGTGCCGGCGTCGCAGATGTCGTGTTCGGCGAAATCGTGTCCAGCGCACCGGAGACGCGAAACGAGTCGCCACGCTGGCGGCTCGATCGCCCCTTCGGTTTTTTCTTGCTGATCATCGGTCCCATGTCGAGTGCCATTTATCCCTCCGCCGCTACAACTCCGCCGTTACATCCTTGTGCCGCCATGCACGCGGGCGGCATCGTATCGCCGCATGACGCGGCTGTCGTTTGTCTTCGTGTCGTGCGCCCCGACGCTGCACCACCTAAATTCCGATCGCCGCAAACGCGCCCGATGTGGCGAGCTCGCGTAATTCGAGCTCGGTCAACGCCAGTCCGTCGTTGTCGCGGTAGCGCGCGCGCTCCCAGCTCGCGCGGCCCGTCGGAGGTTCGCCCTCGAGCGGTGTCAGTTCTTTCAGATTGCGGATGCCGAAGGCGCGCGTCAACAGAATGCCGGCGTTGACGCCGAGCACTTCTCCCAGTACCAGCACCTGCTGCGTCTGGTCCGCGGGCAGCGGATCACGCCCGGTCAACTGCTGCAGATCCACCACGCCGATCAACCGGCCGCGCACGTTGGCCAGGCCGCGGTACCACGGCCGCGTCCACGGCACCGGCGCAATCTCCGGCAGACTGACAATCTCACCGGCCAGCGCCATTTCGACCAAATAGTTTTCCGCCCCGATCCGCAATGCGAGGCGCGTCGGCTCGGTGGGCTTGTTCGGCGCTTCTCGCAAACGCTGCGCCAGCTGCGTCGAAAATTCCCGCAGTTTGACGAGTTGTCGGTTGGAGGCTTCGCCGCTCTTTGCCATGCGCGCGTTTCTTTTTTTACCTAATTGAACGCAGCGATTTTTTCGAGCAACTCGTCAGGCTTGACCGGCTTGACGACGTAGTCGCGCGCGCCCTGGCGCAGACCCCAGATGCGGTCGGTCTGCTGATTCTTGCTGGTGCACATGATGATCGGAATATTCTGGGTGATCGGATCCTTCGACAGCGCACGCGTCAGCTGAAACCCGTTTTGGCCCGGCATCACAACGTCCATCAAGATTAAATCCGGCGTCAGCGACTTGACCTTGATCATTGCCTCTTCGGCATTTTCGGCCGTCGATACTGCAAACCCCTGCTTGGTCAGGATCTCCGTCAAAAAATGACGCTCAGTCGGCGAATCGTCGACGATCAAAACTTTCTTGATAGGCATGGCGTCCGCTTTTACTTGTAGTTGCACTCATGAAATTGTCTGGCTCTGCCAGCGATTTCATGCAAGCTAATCGAACAAAAGTAGGGTTTCACTTTTGTTCGCCTGATCATTGCATCGAATGCTGCCGCACGGCGGTCAGCAGACTGTCTTTGGTAAATGGCTTGGTCAGATATTCGCTCGAGCCGACCATGCGTCCCCGCGCGCGATCGAACAAGCCATCCTTGGACGACAACATCACCACCGGCGTCTTGTGGAAGCGCGGGCTGCGCTTGATCAGCGCGCACGTCTGATAGCCATCGAGGCGCGGCATCAGGATGTCGCAGAAAATGATGCTGGGCTGGTGGTCGTTGATCTTCGAAAGCGCTTCAAAGCCGTCCTGTGCCAGTATGACCTGGCACCCCGCCTGCGATAAGAAAATCTCCGCGCTACGGCGAATGGTGTTCGAATCATCGATCACCATCACTTTCTTGCCGCGGATTTCCGAGAAGTCCAGAGCCGCCATGTGTTGCAACCCAATCACGCTAGTTACCGAGCCTGCGTTGTACGCGAAGCCGGCTCGGCCTCTGCGCCGAATTCCGTGGTTCCGAGGTCAGATTTCAACCATTTCGAAGTCTTCTTTGCGCGCTCCGCACTCCGGGCATGTCCAATTCGGCGGAATGTCTTCCCATCGTGTCCCGGCCGCCACCCCTTCGTCCGGAACCCCCGCGGCCTCGTCATAGATCCAGCCGCAGATGAGGCACATCCAGGTCTTCATCGCCACGTCGGCCGCCATGCTGCGT
>JBGSWX010000258.1:0-1961 GCA_041751695.1 Burkholderiaceae bacterium
AGCGCTCGCAGCGCGCGCGTGTTCGAGTTTCCAGTCGCGAGCAACGTACAGCGCGCCGCTTACATCGCCGGCACGTTCGACACCAAGGGGCGCGAGCTTTTTTTCCTGAAACAGTGCATCGACAAGCTTGGATTGCGCACGGTGACCGTGGATCTTTCCACCTCGGGCGCCACCTCGACCGCCAACGTTCATCCGCGCGAGGTCGCGCGTCACCACCCCAAGGGCGAGAGTGCGGTATTCACCGGCGATCGAGGCTCGTCGGTCAGCAACATGGCGATCGCGTTCGAAAAATTCCTGCTCGGGCGGCGCGATCTGGGAGGCATCGTGTCTGCCGGTGGCTCGGGTGGCACGGCGCTCGCAACGCATGCGATGCGTGCGTTGCCGATCGGCATGCCGAAGCTGATGGTGTCATCCGTCGCTTCGGCCGACGTGCGGCCGTACGTCGGGCCGAGCGACATCTGCATGATGTATTCGGTCACCGACGTGTCGGGCATCAACCGTATCAGCGAGAAAGTGCTCGCGAACGCCGCGCATGCGCTGGCCGGGATGATCGCTTACACGCGTACCGCCGCGTCTGACACCAAGCCGGCGATCGGACTCACCATGTTCGGCGTCACCACGCCGTGCGTGCAGGCGGTGACCAAGCAGTTGCAGAACGAGTTCGACTGCCTGGTATTCCACGCGACCGGCACCGGTGGCCAATCGATGGAGAAGCTGGTCGACTCGGGCCTGCTCGCCGGCGTGCTCGACATCTCGACCACCGAGGTGTGCGACGAGATCGTCGGCGGCGTGTTGAGCGCCGGGCCGGAGCGCTTCGATGCATTCGCGCGGCGCCCGATTCCGTACGTGGGTTCGTGCGGCGCGCTCGACATGGCGAATTTCTGGGCCTTCGATACCGTGCCGCCGAAGTTCAAGGACCGCAACCTGGTCAAGCACAACGCGAACGTCACTTTGATGCGCACCACCGCGGACGAATGCAAGGCGATTGGCGAATTCATCGCGGCCAAATTGAATCGCATGGAAGGCCCGGTGCGCTTCATCATTCCCGAAGGCGGTGTGTCTTCGCTGGACGCGCCCGGTAAAACGTTCTGGGATCCGGCGGCAGACAAGGCGTTGTTCACCGCGATCGAATCAAACTTCCGCCGCGGGCCGCGCCGCACGCTGATCCGCAGCTCGTTGCATTTGAACGACCCGGCTTTTGCCGATCTTCTGGTCAAGCAATTTCAAGAGGTATGCGCCGAAGGTGCTGCTGTCACGCGCACTGCGGTTCACTGAGACCAAAACGAAGAGCAACACATGCCTCGTATCGCCCGCAAGGAAATCCTAAAACGCCTGTGCGACAAGATCGCGCGCGGCGAGCCGATCGTCGGTGGTGGCGCAGGCACGGGTCTTTCCGCCAAGTGCGAAGAGGCAGGCGGCATCGACCTGATCGTGATCTACAACTCGGGCCGCTATCGAATGGCAGGCCGCGGCTCGCTCGCCGGCTTGCTCGCATACGGCAATGCGAATGACATCGTCGTCGAGATGGCGCGCGAAGTGCTGCCGGTCGTGCGCCACACGCCGGTGCTCGCGGGTGTCAACGGCACTGACCCGTTCATGTTGCTGCCGCAGTTCCTGCGGCAGCTCGCCGATCTCGGCTTCTCGGGCGTTCAGAACTTTCCCAGTGTTGGTCTGATCGACGGCACATTCCGCGCCAATCTGGAAGAAACCGGAATGGGCTACGCACTCGAAGTCGAAATGATTCGCGCCGCGCGCGCGCTCGATCTGTTGACCACGCCATATGTGTTTTCCGAGAGCGACGCACGCGAGATGGCACGCGCCGGCGCCGACATCGTCGTGTGCCATCTCGGCCTGACGACCGGCGGCGCGATCGGCGCCGCAACCGCACTAGCGCTCGACGATTGCGTGCCCCGCATCGATGCATGGTCGGCCGCCGCGCGCCAAGTCAACCCGGACATCAT
>JBGSWX010000259.1:0-2761 GCA_041751695.1 Burkholderiaceae bacterium
CGCCGCGGTCGCGCGCAGCAGCCAGCGCGGTGCCGATCTGCTCGACGTCATCGCCGACTTCGATCACCTGAATCGTCGCCGTGCTGCCGCTCAACTTGTGCGCCGCGAAAAATCCCTGGCGCACCGCTTCTGCGGCCGCGGCAAAAATGCCCTGCTGGTTGGGCAGAATCAGCGCCATCGCCGGCGTTGCGATGGGCTGAGCGGGGTCGATCGCCGGGGCAATCTGCGCCAGTGCGTGCGCGTGCAGACTGCATGCGACACTTGCCATCAGTGCGATGCGCAAGCTCAGCGAGCGAAGTGCGGCGATGGGAACAATCACGCAAGACCTGCAAGAAGATCGATTGATCGCGCTATCCGAAGTGGCGGCGCAGGATCTGCCCGCAGGCTCATTGTATGTAGTCGGCATGCCGATCGGCAATGCGGCCGACATCTCGCTGCGCGCGCTGTGGGTGTTGTCGAGGGTCGATGCAATTGCCGCTGAGGACACGCGCGTTACGAGACCGCTGCTGGCGCGTTACGGCATCGAGACGCCGTTGATACAAGCGCAGCGACACAATGAACGCGAAGCTGCCGGGCAAATTGTGCGACGGCTCGCACGCGGAGCGCGCGTGGCGCTGGTGAGCGACGCCGGTACTCCGGGCGTGTCCGACCCCGGTGCGATCATCGTGCGGGCGGTGTTGGAGGCGGGCAGGCGCGTAATTCCGATTCCCGGTGCGAGCAGCTTGATGGCAGCGATATCGGTCTGCGCCTTGTCAGCCGGGCCGCTTACTTTCGTCGGCTTTCTGCCCACTGGCGCACGCGAACGCGAACGTTCGTTGCGGGAACTCGCCGCTGAAGGCCGGGCGTTCGTTCTGTTCGAGGCGCCGCACCGCATCGCGTCGTTGACGGCTTTGCTCGCGACGCTCCTGTCACCGCAGCGGCGCGTGGTACTGGCACGCGAACTGTCGAAAAAGTTTGAAGCCGTTTCGGTTCATGTCGCGGCGGATCTTGCCGCGTTGCGCCCGGAAGAACGCGGTGAATACGTCGTGTTGATCGATGCGGAGCAGACCGCAGCCACGCTCGATGCGGCCACGACAAAATGGCTGACTGCGATTCTGCAGGAGCTGCCGCCGGCGAAAGCGGCCGCGATCGCGGCACGCGCAAGCGGCCTGTCGAAGGATTTACTCTATGCGCTCGCAGTACGACTCAAGGTTGGCGGCGATTAGAGCGACCCTGCGCGTCGATGAGCGTGCGCAAGGAAATCACGGTCGCGGCTACGACGGCCTCGGGCGCGTCCAGCGGCTCGACGATCGCAGCTCGCGGGCGCTCCAACTCAAGTCTGCCTGACCTCCGGTTCGAGTGGCGCCGCAGGCTCTGCGTCACCGTCGTGCGCGACCCATGATGCCCTTGCGTCAGCCGCCGTCCACGGCGTTTCGCGCAGCAGTTCATCGAGCGCGTCGAGCACTTGTTGCGCGCTCTGCGGACGATCGTCGGCGTTTTTTTGCAGGCAGTCACGGATCAACTCGCTTAGAGGGCTTTCGGGCAGCGCAGGAACCGGCGCATTGACGACTTGATAGGCCAGCGCCAGATCGTCGTCGGCCTGATAGGGCGGCTTTCCGACGAGCATGAAATAACCGAGCGCGCCGAGCGAATAGATGTCCGAACGGACATCGGCGCTGGCCGGATGCTCGATCCGCTCGGGCGCCATGTACGACGGCGTGCCGAGGATGCGCAGCGCGCGCGTCAAATCGCGCGTGTGCGGCTCGCTCACGCTTTTTACCAGGCCGAAGTCGAGCACTTTCACCACATCGAACTCGCCGCGGTTCTGAGCACCAACGCGGCACAGCATCACGTTGGCGGGCTTGATGTCGCGATGCACGAGTCCGCGTTCGTGCGCCTCCGACAGCGAGCCTGCGATACCGTGCAGCAGGTGCGCGACGCGCGCCGGTGTTTGCGGCCCGTCGCGCTCGACCAGCTGTTGCGCCGTCACGCCGTCGAGCAGTTCCATCGCGCAGAACAACTCGCCCGTCGGCGCGCGGCCGTAATCGAAGATTGCCACCGTGTTCGGATGCATCAGCTGACTGGCCAGCCGCACTTCGCGCTCGAAACGCGCGATGCCTTCGTCGTTCGAGACGCGCAGCGACAGCAGCTTGATCGCCACCGGGCGCTTCAGCAGCCGATGGCGCGCGCGCCATACGCTCGCCCTCCCGCCGTCGGCAATCTGCTCGAGCAGCTCGTAGCTGCCAAGCCGCCGCGCCTCGTCGCGCTGGCGGCGCAGTACCTGAATCCGCAGCGTTGCCGCAAGCAGCGCCAGTAATGCCAGGCCGGTGAGCGCTGCGATCAGGAGGTACGCGGTCTCGATACGCCGCAGCGCTGCAAACACTTCATCGCGGCCGGCCTCGATCGCGATGCCGAAGCCATATTGCGGTAGCCAGCGCCATGCGCCGATCACCGGCATGCCGACGTAGTTCGTATACGGTTGCAACACTTCGCCCGCGAGCACTCGATCGGAGCGCGCGATGCCCTCGAGCGCGAGCGCTGCCAGCGCGGTCAGCGGTTGAGTCTCCTGATCGTTCTCGGGACCGTCGAGCCGCACCGACAAGATGGTCGAATCGCCCGCCTTGATCGCGCCGCGCTGTTCCAGTTCGGAGCGAAAACGGCTTTCCGACAGCATCCGGCCGCGCGCGTCGAAGGCATACGCTTCGCCGGTCGACCCCGGGCGCGCCGCCATCAGCGAACTCGAAAAACGCGCGTCGGCGAACTTGCCGATGTTCAAAGCCGC
>JBGSWX010000260.1:0-4449 GCA_041751695.1 Burkholderiaceae bacterium
CTTGTCGGTGATCAGCTTGCCGTCGCGGTCCGAGTGCAGCGGCGCGTCGGTGTCTACATGGATCACCGGCGGCATCGCGCCGTCGTTGGTTTTCTGATAATCGGGATCGACGCCGAGCGTGCCTTCCTGCAGCGCCATGTAATGCCACATCGGCACTCCGTTGTGCGCCTTGCCGTCGCGCCCCTTGACGCTGATCTGCTTCGGCAGGCCGAGCATGTTCCATAGCGAATTGATCCACGGGCCGGCGCCGATGATGATTTGATCGCATGTGATCGAGCCGGCCGTCGTCTCGACCGACGTGATGGCCGACGTTCCGTTGCCCGAGCGCAGCGCCTTGACTTCGACGCCCTCGAAGATTTCCACACCTAGCGCTTTCGCTTTCTTCGCAAGGCCGTGCAACGAAGCCATGTTGTTCGCGTAGCCGCCGCGTTTCTCGTGCAGCACTGACGTGATGTTTTGCGCCTGCCAATCCTGAAACAGGCCCTTCATGTAATGCATCGATTCGGCTTCGCCTTCGACGAACACGGATTCGTAGCCGATCGCTTTCTGCTGCTCGTAGATCGTTCCGATTTGGGTGCGCATCACTTCAGGGCTGATCTGCATGTAGCCGACCGGGTGATAGCTGTATGCCTCGGGGTCCGTCTCCCACACCGACACCGAGTGCGCCATCAGCTCACGCATCGCAGGCTGAAAGTAATTGTTACGCACGACGCCGCATGCAATACCCGATGGGCCGGCGCCGATGCCGGTCTCTTCCAGCACGACGATGCGCGTGCCGCCGGCGCCGATCGACTTGCCTTTCGCTTTCAGCTTCTGCGCCAGGTGCATCGACGTAGAGAGCCCGTGGATGCCGGCGCCGATGAGGACGTATTGCGCGTGAGAAGGTAGTGCGGGCATGACGTGTCCTAGAAGTTAACCGCGATCATCGTGAAAGGGGCACTGCATCACGGCCATGAATACGACGCGTAGTGGCTTTCAGGCGACGCCGGTTCCTCTTGGCGGCATCGTTTCGTCGGCGGCCGGTGCGGTTGCCGCGAACTCCGGCAATGCCTGGCATGCGGCGGTGAGTGTTTCAAGCGTTGGGTAGCGGCCCTCAGGAAAAGCATCAGCGACACGCAGTTCGAGGTATCCGAGCATTACACCCACGGTGATGTCGGGCTGCATCGGTCGTGCGCCGAGGTACCAAGGGGTCAGCGGCAGTGCATCGAGCGCGGCCAGCGCACTCGCAAGCTGAGTCAGACAGCGGCCGATCCAGGGCATGTAGATCGTCTCCTGCGGGCGCAGCATGCGCTCGTAGGCGACGGCACCCGCCTTGTCGATCGCACCGGTGGCCAGAGCGATGATTCGCAGCGCTCTACGTCGTGGCGCGCCGCGCGCCGGCAGCAGCGAGCGTTCCGGGCCGATCAGCTCGTCGATGTAGTCGAGGATGGCGCCTGAATCAATAAGTACTTCGCCATCGTCGAGCACCAGCGACGGAATTCTGCCAAGGGGGTT
Organism: Burkholderiaceae bacterium; assembly: GCA_041751695.1. Taxonomy (GTDB): domain Bacteria; phylum Pseudomonadota; class Gammaproteobacteria; order Burkholderiales; family Burkholderiaceae_F; genus JACCZX01. The sequence goes on from JBGSWX010000260.1 coordinate 1,495, forward strand.
GATGCGCCGCATCTCTTCGGCATCGGCGAACACGGACCGGGTGTCACGCGAAAATTGCAGCCCCGCCAGCTTCAACGAAATCGCTACCCGACGCACGTAAGGACTGTCGTACTGGCCGACCAGAATCATGGTGCGCTTCCCGGCAACCCATCCGCGAAGATCGGGTACAGCGAGGCGACAAGCAGCAGCGCCATGACGATGTTGAAGACGCGGACTGCATGCGGGTCTTTCAATACCTGCTGCAGGGCGGCACCGAAGCCGAGCCATGTGCCGGAGGAGGCGAGCCCAAACACTCCGTACAACGCCGCGATGACGAGCACGTTAAGAGGAGACGGCGCGACCGCCGCATAGGTCGAAACGGCACCCACTGCCATGACCCAAACCTTGGGATTGACCCACTGAAAGGCGGCAGCCTGGAAGAAATTAATCGGGTGGCGTACGGAGTTATGGCTCTGAGACGGCGGCACCGATACTGCAATCTGCCACGCGAGATAGAGCAGATAGGCGGCGCCTGCATATTTCAATGCGACGTAGAGCAGCGGCCACGCTTCGAAGATCGCGCCCAGTCCGAGACCCACGATCAAGACCATTAGAGAGAATCCGAACACCACGCCAAACATGTGCGGCACGCCTCGCCGTACAACGAAATTCAGCCCCGACGTCATCAGCATCAGATTGTTAGGCCCAGGCGTAAAAAAGTCACCAGGCAGAACACCGCGAGCGCGACGAGCAGGTCCATTCGATCTCATGCACCGGTGAATTTCGGCGGGCGCTTGTCGAAGAAAGCGCGAACGGCTTCCTCGTGATCGCGCGTGTGATGGCACGCGCCCTGCAGCGCGGCGGCGAGTTCGAGCAGCGAATCGAGACGTGTGACTTGCCCTTCGCGCAATAGGCGCTTGGCCATGCGAAGCTGGCGCGGTGGGTTGGACGCTATCCGCGCTGCCAGTTCTCGCGCTGTCTGCATCAGTGCATCGTTGGCGACGACGCGCGACACCAGGCCGCATACAAGCGCGGCTTGCGCATCGACCGGATCACCGGTGAACGTCATTTCGCAAGCCCGCGACAATCCGACCGCGCGCGGCAGCAACCATGCCCCGCCATCACCGGAGATCAATCCAATCTTCACGAAGTTCTCCGCGAACACAGCGTCGACGCCTGCTACGCGAATGTCGCATGCACACGCCATGTCGCAACCAGCGCCGTAGGCGGGGCCGTTGACGGCGGCGATGGTGGGTACCTCAAGGTTGTAGAGCGCGAGCGTCGTGCGCTGGATGCCTTGCCGGTATTGGTCGGCCACATCCGCAGCATTGCCACTGAATCCCGCTTCGCGATCCCGCATGTGCTTGAGATTGCCGCCGGCGGAGAACGCTTTGCCCGCGCCGGTCAGGATGACGCAGCTGATGCTGGTATCTGCTGCAATCCGGGCCAAAGCGTCGTTCAATCCTTGAAGAATCTCGGGATCAGTGGTCGGATTGCGCGCTTGCGGCTTGTTCAATGTCAAGGTGACGACTGCACCGTCGCGCTCGAAAACAACGGCCTCGCTCATTCGGCTCCCTTCTGGGCGTATTGCGCAAGAAGCTCGCGTTTCAAAACCTTGCCGCTCGGATTGATCGGCAACTCGTCGACAAACTCGATGCGGCGAGGCCGCTTGAAGGACGCGAGATCGCCGGTCGCGCGGCAAAAGGCATCGACGGTCTTGGCCGTGAGCGTCGAGTCGCTCGCGACAACAAATGCGGTAACGACCGCGCCCCATTTTGGATCGGGCAATCCGATCACGGCCGCTTCGCGCACGCCCGGGCACCGATACAGAATCTCCTCCACTTCGCGCGGGTAAATGTTCTCGCCACCCGAGACGATCATGTCATCGGAGCGGCCGTGAAAGTGATAGAACCCGTCTTCATCCTGCCTCATCAGATCCCCGGTGTAGACCCAGCCGCGTTTTAGCTTGTTGGCCGTTTCGCTCGGGTTGTTCCAATAGCCCTGCATCGCCTGCGGCCCGCGCACGATCAACTGGCCGATCTCGCCCTGCGCGACCGTCTGCTCCGGCGTGATGTCGCGCTCGGGGTCATTGGGAATGATGCGGCATTGGCTGATTAGCGTCGGCTTGCCGACCGAGCCTAGATGCCTCAGCGCATCTTGCGGGCGCAGCAGCAGCGTCAGGCTGGCCTCGGTCATGCCGTAGCCATTGAAGATGTTGGGACAGAACTTGTCGATGACGTTCTGCATCGTCGTGGCGGCGATGGCGGCGCCGCCGGTCGTGATCATCCGCAGGCTCGATACATCGAACTCCTTGAAGCGCGGATGAAACAACATCTCCTGAATCTGGGTCGGCACCGCGAACAGCGTCGTCACCTTGTGCGCTTGAATCGTCTCAAGCGTTTTCAGCGCCTCGTAGCGGCCTTCGACGACGTTGGTGCCGCCGACCATCAAGTGCGGGATAAAAAACGCCTGCATGCCCCCGACGTGATAGAGCGGCGCAATATGCAGCGCGACGTCGGTCGGCTGCAGTCCATATTCCATCACGCAGTTCATCGCAATCGCAATGTCATTGTCGTGGCTATGCATCACGCCCTTCGGGCGGCCGGTGGTGCCCGACGTGTAGACGAGTGCCGACAGATGATCGCCCGAAGGCACGGGGCGCGGCGGATGAATGTCGACCGCCTGCTCGACCAGCGTGTCGAAGTGATGATGCCCGGCCGGCACGTTGGCCGCGTCGTACGCGCACGAGATGTAGTCGTGAACGCTCTTCAGGCGCTGCTGCACTTTCAGCACGTTTTCTGTCACCAATCGTCCATAAACGAGAACGCGGGCCCCGGAATCCGAAAGCGTGTAGGCGACCTCGCCGGCGGCAAGGCGGAAATTCATCGGCACCGCAACCGCGCCCAGCATCTGTATCGCGAAATACGTGGTGACGGAATTCTCCGAAGTCGTCACATAGAACGCAACGCGGTCGCT
>JBGSWX010000261.1:0-2404 GCA_041751695.1 Burkholderiaceae bacterium
CATGGCTCGCACCCAGATCATCGACGAACAACTCAACGCGCTGGCGGCGTATTTGCACAGCCGGCGCGACGCGATCCTGCACGCATGGCGCGCTGCGGCCGACGCCGATCCGCATCTCACCACTGCCAACTCGCTGCCAGATTCGCAATTCAACGACCACATTCCCGATGTGCTCGATGCGCTCGGCCGCAGGTTGCAAGTGTGGCCGAACGATGCGGCGAGCCTGGATGTGGAGCAGACCCAGGACGCGGCTACGCATGGCCTGCAACGCTGGCACCAGGGCTACCGGCTGCGCGAGGTCACGCGCGAGTGGGGGCATTTGCAGCTCGTACTGAGCGATGAGCTCGAGCGCTACGCGATCGGCCAGACGCAACGCTCGTTCGACGCCATGTCGATCGCGCGCCGCACGTTGATTGAATTGTGTGCATCCAGCTTAAGTGACAGCACGTCCGAGTATTTCCGTTTGGAGCAGCTGGAAGCGGCTGGGCACGTGCGAGATCTGGCGCAATCGTTGAAGGAGGAACGCGAACTCGAGCAAGAGCGCTCCGAGCTGTGGCGCCAGGCAGCGCACGATTTGCGCGGTCATATCGGTGTGGTCGTCAATGCCACGACGGGCCTGACTTCGCCCGCCGCTCCGGCTCCGGTTCGCGACAAATTTTTGACACTGCTGCAAAAGAGCACTGCTTCGCTGCACTCGATGCTCGACGATGTGATGAATCTGGCGCGCTTGCAGGCGGGCCAAGAGGAACTCGAAGTAAAACCGTTCGATGCAGCGCGCCTGTTGGGTGAGCTGTGCGAAGAACTGCAATCGCATGCCGACGAGCGCGGCTTGTATCTGAAATCAGAGGGGTTGGCTGAGTTGATCGTCGAAGGCGATGCGGTCAAGACGCGGCGTGTCGCGCAGAATCTGTTGCTCAATGCGCTCAAGTACACACGGGTGGGCGGCGTGACCGTCAGCTGGGGCGACAGTCGAGAAAATGATGCGGAGCGCTGGATGTTCTCCGTGCAAGACACCGGGCCAGGCTTGCAGACCGGCCCAGGCGCGCCTCTAGTCGGTGCACTGAAGGCAGCCACGGTCGCGTCGCACGATATCGACCGCAAGGCCGGCATCGATCCCGAGTCGGCCGACCCGGACGGGCCAGCGGAGGACGCCAATCGCCGCGCGGTGAAACAAGCGCGCGGCGAAGGGATTGGCTTGTCGATCGTCAAGCGGCTCGGCGATTTGCTGAGCGCCACAATCGAGCTCGAATCGAGCGCCGAGGGCGGGACGATCTTTCGTGTGATATTGCCGCGCCACTATCAGCGTCCTCAAGAACCGGCATGAAGCGGTCACGCCTGATATTGCTGACGCTCCTGCTGGGGTTCATCGCGGGGCCGGCTGCTGCGCACGACACGTGGTTGCAACCACGCCGAGTGTCCGTGTTACCCGGCACGATTGCGCAGATCGATCTGACCAGCGGCGACAAGTTTGCCGCGTTTGACACAGCGATCAAGGCCGACCGCATTGAGGTCGCGCGCGCGCGCCTGAGCGGCAAGACGATCGATATCGCGCAGCGCGCGCCCGAGAAAAAATCGCTCGAGCTGCGGGTGGCGTTGTCCGACCCCGGCGTTGCCACGCTGTGGCTTTCGCTCACGCCCAAAGCGCTCGAGCTGAATCAAAAGCAGGTGAGGCACTACCTGGATGACATCGACGCGCCGGCGCTGCTTGCGCAGGCGTGGTACGCAGGCAAAGGATCAAAACCCTGGCGCGAGGTCTACACCAAGCACGCGAAGACATTCGTGCGCGTTGGACGGCCGAAGGCCGACGTTTCATGGAACCAGCCCGTTGGAATGGCACTGGAGATCGTGCCGGAAAAAGACCCGACCGCGCTGCGTGCCGGCGATGAGCTCCCCGTGCGCGTGTTGAAAAATGGAGCACCACTGCCCGACTTTTCGCTCGGCATCGTGCGCGAAGGCAAAACCAATCGCGCGTTCAAGAAGACCGACGCCGCCGGCCGCGCGGTGTTCAAGCTGGCACGCAGCGGCAAGTGGCTGCTGCACGGAACCGAATTGCGTTCTTCAAGCAAGCCGGCTACCGATTGGGAGAGCGACTTCACGACACTCTCATTCGAGGTGCAGTGATGCGTCCCTTCAGTGCACGTGCTGGCTACGCCACACTCGCCTTCGTTTCGTTCGGTCTGATCGGCGTTGGGCTGCTGCTGCAGCACGTGGTTGGACTCGACCCGTGCCCACTCTGCATCTTTCAGCGCATGGCCTATTTTGCGGTGGCGCTGTTCGCCTTGCTGGCTGCGTGGCTGAGCCCGGGAGCGGCGAGCCGCGGGTTCGGCGTGCTGGTCCTGGTGGCCGCACTCACCGGCGCCGGCATCGCGGGTCGCCACGTGTGGCTGCAGATGAACCCGCAAAG
>JBGSWX010000262.1:0-2493 GCA_041751695.1 Burkholderiaceae bacterium
CCGCAGGATCACCTTGTTTGCTACCGGCATCAACAGATCGGAATCGACCGCGTGCAGCACGTTGACCTTGCAGCCGCGCTTGGTCGCCGCACGCAGCCGCGCCGACAGCAGCGGCTGATCCTTGCGCAGAAACGAGCCCACCAGCAACACGCTGTTCAGGGTGCTGACATCGGCGATCTTCATTCCAAGCCATGGCACGCCATCGGCCGAAAAATCGGAATGGCGCAGGCGAAAGTCGACGTTGCCTGAACCGAGTCCGCGCATGACCTTCGTCAGCAGATGCAGTTCTTCGAGCGTGCTGCCCGGCGACGCAAGAGCACCGATCGCGCCCGCCCCGTGCCCGCTTTTCACTTGCGATAAAGCGCTCGCCGCATACTCGAGCGCAACGGCCCAATCGACTTCGCCCCACTGGCCGCCCTGCTTCAGCATCGGTCTCAGTAAACGATCCGGCGCGTTTAACCCCTCGTACGAAAAACGATCGCGGTCCGACAGCCAGCACTCGTTAACCTCTTCGTTTTCGAGCGGCAGAACCCGCATCACTTCGTTGTTCTTCACCTGCACGATCAGATTCGAGCCGAGCGAATCGTGCGGGCTCACGGCCTTGCGGCGCGACAGCTCCCATGAGCGCGCTTCATAGCGAAACGGTTTGCTCGTCAGCGCACCGACCGGGCACAGATCGATCATGTTGCCCGACAACTCGGAATCGACCGACTGCCCGACGAAGCTCAATATTTCCGCGTGCTCGCCGCGCCCGGCCATGCCGAGCTCCATCACACCGGCAACTTCCTGTCCAAAGCGCACGCAGCGTGTGCAGTGAATGCAGCGCGTCATCTCCTCGGCGGAGATCAGCGGCCCCATGCTTTTGTGAAACACGACGCGCTTGGGCTCGGCATACCGGCTCGCCGAGCCGCCGTAGCCCACTGCAAGGTCCTGCAGCTGACACTCACCGCCCTGATCGCAAATCGGGCAATCGAGCGGATGGTTGATCAGCAAAAACTCCATTACCGAGTTTTGCGCCTGCTTGGCGTACGCCGACTGCGTGCGCGCGATCATTCCTTTCGCGACCGGCGTTGCGCACGCCGGCAACGGCTTCGGCGCCTTCTCGACCTCGACCAGGCACATGCGGCAATTCGCTGCGATCGTCAGCTTCTTGTGATAACAGAAGTGCGGAATGAAGATGCCAAGCTTGCCGGCCGCGTCCATCAGCGTGCTGCCTTCGCGCACCTCGACTTTCCTGCCGTCGATTTCGATTTCGATCACGCCACGCTCTCCGGCACCAGGCAGCGCCCGTGCTTGATGTGATGCTCGAACTCGGCCCGATAGTGTTTGACGAACGCGCGCACCGGCATTGCAGCCGCGTCACCCAGCGCGCAGATGGTGCGACCTTGAATGTTGTCGGCCAGCGAGTTCAGCAAATCGAGGTCTTCGGTGCGCCCCTCGGCGTGTTCTATCCGGTTAATGATGCGGTACAGCCAACCGGTGCCTTCGCGGCACGGCGTGCACTGGCCGCAGCTTTCCTCGAAATAAAAGTACGCGAGCCGCTCGGCCGCCTTCACCATGCAGCGCGTCTCGTCCATCACGATGACCGCACCGGAGCCCAGCATCGAGCCCGCCTTCGCGATCGAGTCGTAATCCATGTCGGTCGCCATCATCACGTCGCCCGGCACGACCGGCATCGACGAGCCAACTGGAATAACGCCCTTGATCTTCTTGCCGTCGCGCATGCCGCCGGCCAGTTCGAGCAGCTTCGCGAACGGCGTTCCCAGCGGCACTTCATAGTTGGCGGGATACGTGACGTCGCCCGACACCGAAAATATTTTTGTGCCGCCGTTGTTCTGGCGGCCGATGTCGAGAAACTTGTCGCCGCCATTGGTGATGATGAACGGCACCGCGGCAAACGTTTCGGTGTTGTTGATCGTTGTCGGCTTGCCGTACAAGCCGTAGCTCGCAGGAAACGGCGGCTTGAAGCGCGGCATTCCCTTCTTGCCCTCGAGCGACTCGAGCAGCGCCGTTTCTTCGCCGCAGATGTAGGCGCCGTAGCCGTGCACCGCGTGCAGCTCGAACGAATAGTCGGAGCCGAGGACGTTATGGCCAAGATATCCGGCGTCGCGCGCCTCGTCGAGCGCTTCTTCGAAGCGTTCGTACTCGGCCCACGTTTCGCCGTGGATGTAGTTGTAGCCGACCGAGATTCCCATCGCATAGGCGGCGATGGCCATGCCTTCGATGACGATGTGCGGGTTGTAGCGCAGGATGTCGCGGTCCTTGAACGTGCCGGGCTCGCCCTCGTCCGAATTGCAGACGAGATACTTCTGGCCCGCGTACGTGCGCGGCATGAAGCTCCATTTGAGCCCCGTCGGAAAACCCGCGCCGCCGCGCCCGCGCAGCGCGGACTTCTTCACCTCCGCAATGACGGCATCGGGCGTCAGCTTGGCGTTGAAGATTTTGCGTAATGCCTGATAGCCGTCGCGATCTTCGTATTCCTTCAGGCGCCAG
>JBGSWX010000263.1:0-4024 GCA_041751695.1 Burkholderiaceae bacterium
CAGCTCGCCGCCGCGCTGCACGATGCGCTGCGCCAGTTGAGCGCAGAACTCGCCGCAATCGGCCGCAGCATCACTCTCGGTCCACACGCCGCCGGCAATGTGCTCTTGGTATGCGGCAAGTGCGGGCTCTTGCGCGACGCATTGCGCCCGTGTCAGCGTGGTTTGCCGGCCGCCCAGCCCTGCCTGATACAACACCTGCGCGTGCGCTACGGCGAGCGAACGCGAATCCGGATAAACGACCAGCTTGCCGCCGCGTGTGAAGTGACAATCGATGCCTTCACCTTCGATCAGCGGTTCGATGAACTCGCGCGACAGTTCCGCCAGCCTCAGAAGGCCGGCGGTGGTTTTACGCGCGTCGCGCGTGTTGGCGTGGCGCAGAAACTGAATGGCCCAACGCCATTGCACCGGATCGAAACGAAAGTGCAGCTTCAATGGCGAGTCGCGCGTCAGGAACAGGCTAGGCAGACGCGGCGGCACCGAGGCGTCGGCCAGCGGTGCCACGAACGCATACGACAGTTGCGCGCCATTGGCCGCGCTTGCGCCCTGACCCACCGCGCCGTTGCAGTCGACCACCGTCACGCGATGACCCTCACTCTGCAGGAAGTAGGCGGACGTGAGCCCGACAACCCCCGCACCGATGACACAGATGTGCATCGGCCGAGTTTAGAGAACCGAGCGCGGGCCAAAAAAAGAGAGCGCGAAGTTCGCGCTCAATCTTGCTGCCGGGAGAAAACTATTTCGCGGGCGCGGTTCTGGTTACCGTGCGATTGACCGTTCCATCGGCGTTGCGACTGCGATCGACTGTGGTGACTCCACCATGCGGTCCGACCACCGTCTTGTCCAGCGCACCATCGGCGCCGCGTGAACGATCGACCGTCGTTACACCACCCTTGCGGCCGACGCGTGTCGCATCGACTGCACCGTCGGCGCCGCGCGTGCGGTCCACCGTCCTCGTGCCTTTCGGGCCGGTGACTGTCTTGTCTACGGTGCCATCGGCACCGCGCGTGCGATCGACCGTTTTGGTGCGGCCTTTCGGGCCGGTAATCACCGCGTCGGTCGCGCCGCTTGCATCTTTGGAGCGATCGACCGTAGTCACGCCTCCTTTGCGGTTGGTGCGCACCGCATCGACTGCGCCATCGGCACCGCGACTGCGTTGAACGCTCGTTGTGCCGGACTGCGCGTCGGCATTGGCAACGGCCATCGTCAGCGTGCCAGCCACTGCCAGTGTGATCAGGCGAAAATCGCCGACCTTTTTCAATACGTTGTTCATTCTCTCGCTCCAGTTCGGTTTATTGATTGAGCGTCGGGAGTGACGCTTCCAAGTTAACGGCAGCGTAGGCGCCAAGACCTACCGCTGTCTCTTTCCGAACTGCGAGGAGTGTTGCCAGATGTAAGCACCTCTAAGGCGCGATAAGCGGCCGAAAACGCCGCGCCAGCAAGATAATTAGCGTGGCGGCCGACAGAATCACGAACCAGACCAAAGACCAGTCGGCAATCGTCAGCCCAAGCAAGGTCCAGCCGGCCTCAGCGCAGTCGCCGCTGCCGCGAAATACTTTCGGCAGCACGTCGGTCAACGGAAAAAGCTCCAGCATCGTCTCCAACCCGGGACCGCACGACATGCTTTGCGGGTTCATCTGCAGCCACACGTGGCGGCCCGCGATTCCTGCGCCGCCAAGCGCCGATGCCAGGACCAGCACGCCGAAACCGCGGCTCGCCGCTCCCGGGTTTAGCCACGCAGCCAGCAACGCGAACAGCGCCACCGCAAAGTAGGCCATGCGCTGAAAGATGCAGAGCGGGCACGGCTCGAGTCCAACCACGTGCTGCAGCAACAGCCCAACGCCGATCAGGCCGAACGAAACGAAGGCGAGTGCGGCATAAGCAGCACGGGCACTGAAGGGACGCATCACCGCACCTCGAATGAGAGTGTCGTGAAGTCGCTCTCCCAATCGGTAGCCGGCTTGCTTGAAGAACGCAATTCGGTTCCGTGCAGCAGCCACTTGCCGCTGCGTGCCAGCTTGAAAACCGCGCGGCCGGCGGCGTCGGTCTTCTGGAACGCGCGGTTGGTTTTGCCTTCGCGCACGATGCCGAGCGAAAAGTCGGGGAGCGGTGCTCCATTTTTCAACACACGCACCGGGAGCTCATCGCCGGCACGCAGCGCGGTCGGGTCTTTTTCCGGCACGATCTCGAGCGCCATTCCGACCGGCTGGCTCCATGAAACGTCGGCCTTGGGCCGTCCAACGCGCACGAATGTCTTCGCGTGCTTGGTGTAGACCTCGCGCCAGGGTTTTGATCCTTTGCCGGCGTACCACGCCTGCGCCAGCAGCGCCGGCGCGTCGATGTCTTCCAGGTAGTGCCTCACCTGCTTCTGATTCAGCTCGAGCGATTTGGGCGTGAGCGAAAGCCACAGCGTGGCAACGCCGGGGTCGGACAACGCCACCCGCAGCTCGAGCGATTTTTTCTCGGGTGCGCGCTGCGCGATATCGATCGTCTTGCCGCTCAGGCGAGCGCGCGCGACCTCAATGCGGTCGGCCTTGATCGCCGTTTCAAACGCCGCAAACTTGTCACCGCTGGTCAGATCGATCTGCGCAATCGTGCCCGGCAGCACCGATACTCGGCGTGGCTGCAGCCACGTGTCGTGCGCGCCGGCGGGCCATGCGATGAATCCGAACAGAAACGCCAGCGATACCGGCAGCGACCGCTTCATGCCGGTTCTTGCGAGTGCCGGTAATGGCGCGGCAATATCACGCGAAAGATCGTTCCGATCTCTGCGCTCGATTCGAGCTCGATTGTGGCGTTGAGCAAATCGCTGAGCCGCTTGACGATCGACAACCCAATGCCCTCGCCGCGCGCTTGACTCACCGTACGCTGATCGGCGTCCTCAATCGAACCGTTCGGATCGGCCGACTCGGGATCGACGCCGGCCTTGCGGTCCATGTCGTGCGCGACGACCGTAGCCTCCTTCAGTGCAGCGACCAGCGGCGCGCCTGGGCCGGCGTGAAAGCCCGGGCCGGTATCTCGCACCGAAAACATCCAGCGCTCTGCATCATTTTCACGACTGTCGCCCCAGCTGACGGTCACGCCGCCGACACGTGTGTACTTGAGCGCGTTCAGCAGCAGATTCTGCGCGACGCGTCGCGTCTTGACCGCATCGCCTTCGACGACCAGGTCCGCCGGCCCGTCCGATTTCAGATACAAGCCGCGCTCTTCGGCGTGCACTTGCAACTCTTCACACAACTCGCCCAACAGGCGCGCGGCATCGAACGTTTGGATTTCGAGTTTCTCTTGCCCCGCCTCCAAGCGCGCCAGATTCATAACATCGTCGAGCATCGAGTGCAGCGAAGCAGTGCTCCTTTGCAGCAGAGTCAAAAATTTGTCGCGAACCGGTGCCGGAGCCGCGGGCGAAGTCAGGCCCGTCGTGGCATTGACGACGACACCGATATGACCGCGTAAATCGTGCGCCGCCTGGCGCCACAGCTCGGAGCGCTCCTGGTCGAGTTCGCGTTCTTCCTTCAGCGTTTGCGCCAGATCGCGAACGTGCCCGGCCGCCTCGAGCTGCTCCAACCGAAAATACTCGGACGTGCTGTCACTCACGCTGGAGGCACACAACTCGATCACTGTACGGCGCGCAATCGACATCGCGTCGAACGAGAGTTGCGTCTGGCCAATCGCATAGCGCTCGAGCTCATCGCTCAGCACGAGCTGCAAATGTCCCCACTCGCGCGTGACTTCGCGCAACCGGTATCCCTGATGCCAGCGCTGCAAGCCGTGCGTTGCAGCGTCCTTCATCTGCTCCGCGTCCAGGCTCGCCGCATCGTGCGGCCACGCTTGCAACCTGCGGCCAAGGGCATCGAGCACATCGGGAATGTGGTCGTTGAATTGCGACTCTGGCAGCGAGTTGGCAGTGGTGAGATGCGGATCGGCGTCGGCCGCAGCGCGCCATGCGTGCAGGATCGCGTCGCGCCGGCTGTGCAAATACGCCGCCAGCGCGTTGAGTTGTTCGTCGATGATCTGGGTGCGAGCCATG
>JBGSWX010000264.1:0-3028 GCA_041751695.1 Burkholderiaceae bacterium
GCGTGAAGCCGTCGCGAAAGCGCTGCACGCGCCCGCCTTCGTGATCGACCGCAATCAACAGCGGCGGGTCGCGCAGTGCGTGGATGTCGCTGCAAAGGTGGGTCAGCTGTTCCGGCGACTCGTAATTCGCGCTGAACAGGATCACCATGCCGACCAGCGGATGCGATAAGCGCTCGCGGTCGATCGCGGTCAGCGACGTTCCTTGCACTCCCACGGCAATCGGCCCCAGCGCACTCATTCGATTACTTCGGCGATTGCGTAGGCCGCCGCCGTCGCCCGCTCATCGGTAAGCGACACGTGCAGGCGCAATCGATGGCGCTCGACAAACCGCCCGAGCTCTGAGTGCACGGAAACGTGCGGGCGCCCCGACGGATCGGTCAGAACTTCCACTGCCTGCCAGCGCATGGGTGACCGCATGCCAAGCCCCAGCGCTTTGGATACTGCTTCCTTGGCCGCAAAGCGCGTGGCCAGAAAGGCGACGCCGCGCACACTGGAGCGCGCGCGACGTGTTTCAAAGCGCTCGAACTCGCGCGCGCCCAGAATGCGCCGCGCAAACCGCTCGCCGAAGCGGGCGTAACTCGCGGCGATGCGCTCGATCTCGACGATGTCGATGCCTATGCCGAAAATCATCGATGCCGATGTTGCACTTCCGCCTTGCGAATCTCGGCGAGATACAAACGCACTGCGGGCCCGAGGCCGAACTCAATCGCGTCGGCAATGAGTGCGTGCCCGATCGAAACCTCAGACACGCCGGGGACCGTGCTCAAAAATGCGGCGAGATTCTGACGATTCAGGTCGTGACCGGCGTTCACGCCCACTCCAACGCGCAGCGCGGCTTCGGCAGCAGTCGCGTACAGCGCCAGCGTCTCCGCTTGCGCCGGCGTTCCGAACGCCTTCGCGTACGGCTCGGTGTAGAGTTCGACGCGATCCGCACCGGCAGCGGCCGTGTGCGTCATCGCTTCGGGCAGCGGATCCATGAACAAGCTCACGCGCACGCCGAGCGATTTGGCCTGCTCGATCATCGGCCGCAATTGTTTGATCTGCGACGGCAGGTCCCATCCATGGTCGGACGTGAAAGCACCGCTCTCGTCGGGCACGAAGGTGCACTGCTGCGGGCGTACCTGCTGCACGTATTCCATTAATCCATGGAACGGATTGCCTTCGACGTTGAACTCCGCCGCCGGCCATTTGCGCAGCAACTCCGCCAACGCCGCCACATCGAGAGCGCGCACGTGGCGGCCGTCGGGACGCGGATGCACGGTGATGCCATCGGCGCCGGCTTCGAGCGCGATGCGCGCCGCATGCACCACGCAGGGAATGCAGCTGTTCCGCGTGTTTCGTACCAACGCCACCTTGTTCAGGTTGACGCTCAGTGCAGCCATGTTCTCGCCTTCATAGCTGCTTCAGGTCCTGCAAAATGCGCCGCGTGTTCAGCGGCTTGCCTTCAAGGTGGTATCGAATCACCTGTCGCAACAGTGTCTTGCTTTCCGAGACGACCTGCGGGTGCGCGAAGTCGCGTGCTGCCATGGCAAGCAGCGTGCGGCCGCTGACCGCGCAGTTTGCATAACCGGTATCGGTTTCACGCACCACATTCGTATCGATGCGCCGAGCGCCGTGCCCGCCGGCGAACACGTACTGCGCAGAAGCGTCGATCGAGCCGCCTTCGGTGCAGCGGTCAAGCGGCATCGCATAGCCGATGTCCTGCAACAGCTCGAGCTCGAAGATGCGAAGCGCTGCATCCTGCCGCACGCTGCGCGCCAGGGACCGCAGTAGCTCGACGTAACTGCCGAAGGTTCGCGGATGCGCATCGCCGCGCGCCAGCAGGCGGACCAGCAATTCGTTGGCATAAAACCCGGCAAGCAGGGAATCTCCGCGCAGAGGTTGCATTCCGCCCAGCCACTCGGCGCGCACCAGCGTTTTGATCTCATTGCGACCGCTCCACGACACAGCGATCGGATTGAACGGCGACAGCAGCCCGCGAAACTGCGACATCGGGCGTTTCGCGCCACGTGCCACCAGGGCCATACGCCCGAACTCCTGCGTGAACGTCTCGACGATCAGGCTAGTTTCGCGCCACGCGTACGAGTGCAGCACAAAACCCGGTTGATGATCGATCCGCGCATCGCTCCTGCGGCGCCGCACCGGTCGCACGCTGCCGGCTAGGGGCGCCTCGGCCATGATCTCGGCCGTCTCAGTCATAGCCCAGGCTTGTGAGAGCGCGTGCGTCGTCGTTCCATCCGCGCTTCACGCGGACCCATACCTCAAGGAACACCGGCCTGCCGAGCATCTGTTCAATGTCTGCGCGCGCGAGCCGCGAAATCTCGCGCAGCTTGGCACCGTCCTTGCCGATGACGATCGGCCGATGCGCTTCGCGCTCAACGAACAGCGTGGCCGCGATCTGAGTCGTGGCGCGCGTTTCATCCCAGAGGTCGATCGTGACCGCAATGCCGTACGGCAGTTCATCGCCCAGCAGTCGATACGCCTTTTCGCGCACCGATTCAGCCGCGAGAAAGCGAGAGCTGCGATCGGTGTACTGCTCGGCGTCGAACAGCAGCATGCCTTCGGGCAGCAGCGGCCGGATCTCCTTGAGCAAATCATCCAGTTGGCGCGATTTTTCGGCGCTCACCGGCACGATCGCCCGAAACGGATAGCGCTGCATCGAATCGGCCATCAGCGGCAGCCATTGCTCGCGCTCTTTCATCAAGTCGGATTTGTTGATCGCCAGAATCACGTTGGCGGACTGTGGCGGCAGCAGTTGCAGCACCTGTTCGTCGCTGTCTGTCCAGCCGCCGCTTTCGATGACCAGCACGATCGCGTCGACGTCGTGCAATGCGCGCGTGACGGTGTCGTTCATGCGGCGATTTAGCGCATTGCGATGCTTGCGCTGAAAGCCTGGGGTGTCGACAAAAATATACTGAGCATCGTCATCGGTGCGCACACCGAGCACGCGATCGCGCGTAGTTTGCGGCTTGCGTGACGTGATGCTGACCCGCTCGCCCACGAGCGCATTGACGAGCGTCGACTTGCC
>JBGSWX010000265.1:0-3823 GCA_041751695.1 Burkholderiaceae bacterium
AAGAACTGCGGATTGATTCACCGAACGATTATAGGTAGGCGATGATTTACGATCCGAAGCCGCCATGAAGATCGACGACGACACCCTGGTCAGCATCGACGTAGAGATGTATGACGCGCAGGGCAACCTGCTCGAAAAGTCAGACGAACCGCTGACCTATCTGCACGGCCACGGCGACATCTTTGCCCGCATCGAGGAAGAATTGCGCGGCAAGGAGGAGGGCGCCGACGTGTCGGTCCACCTCGAACCCGAGGAAGCGTTCGGTGATTACGACCCGGAGCTGGTCACGCTGGTAAGCGTCGAAGATTTGGGCGAGGGCGCGGCCGTCGGCATGCGCGTCGACGGCGCCGGCATCGGCGCATCGACTGCTGTCTATACGATCACCGACATCGCCGAGGGCATGGCCGTGCTCGACGGCAACCATCCGCTGGCCGGCCTTGCCCTTCGCTTCGAGATCAGGGTGATCGATGTACGTGTGGCGACTACGGAGGAAATTGAGTCGGCACATGCGCCAACG
Organism: Burkholderiaceae bacterium; assembly: GCA_041751695.1. Taxonomy (GTDB): domain Bacteria; phylum Pseudomonadota; class Gammaproteobacteria; order Burkholderiales; family Burkholderiaceae_F; genus JACCZX01. The sequence continues at coordinate 518 of JBGSWX010000265.1, forward strand.
CTGCCGGATTTCTTGCGCGTTGCCGAGCCGTCAGGGCGGACGTTGCACTAGGATGCGCCGAGTGCCACGCGTAGGACCGTTCGGCGGCGTCAAGCGCTTCACGCTGGGCAACGGCCAGGTATGGAGCAACGCACTGGATCAGGACGGAAGAGTGGTCAACTACACCCTGGCCGGCGTGACCTACAGCATCGCCTGGGATGCGGCCAACCGCATCACCGGCATCACCAGCAGCCAGAGCGCCACCAATCAGGCTTCGGCTACGACAACCTGGATCGCATCACCGGGTTTAGCACCAACGGGCGCAGCCAGAGCTTCGGCTACGCCATCGGCAACCTGCTCGCCAAGACCGATGTGACCAGCGGCACCACGACCAACTACACCTTCAGCATTGCGCCGACCAGCAACCGCATGACCGGCATCAGCAACCTGGGCATCGGCTACAGCTTCGATGCCGCCGGCAACCGCACCGGGGATGGCAGGATCACCTACGCCTACAACTATCGCGGCCGACTCAATCAGGTGCGCATCATCAACGGTGCCATTACCGACACCTACAACTACCTGATCAACGGCGTCAACCTGCGGGTGAGAAAGACCGGGCCGAGCACGGTAGTGCCGCAGGGCACGCAGATCTTCGTCTACGACGATGCAGCCAAGCTGATCGGTGAGTACGACGATCTGGGACGGGCAAGAACTGAACACGTGTGGCTGGAGGATCGACCGATTGCGGCGATTACGTACACGTACACCGGCACCTCGACCACACCCGCTACTACTACGACTAGCTACGTGGAGACCGATCATCTGGCGACACCGCGGCTGATCACCAATGCCTCGAAACAGAAGCGCTGGACTTGGGAGAGTGCGCCCTACGGCGACACGTTCCCGAATGAGAATCCGCAAGCGCTCGGGGCCTACAAATACAACCTGCGCTTCCCGGGGCAGTACTTCGACTCCGAGACGAATCATCACTACAACCACCATCGAGACTATGAGTCAACCTCCGGTCGCTATTTACAAAGCGATCCGATTGGGTTGGACGGTGGAGTTGGAACGTACGCGTATGTGGAGGGTGATCCACTTAGTATGGTAGATCCGTCTGGTGAGATTGGCCTTGTAGGTGCTGGCATCGGCGGATTGACAGACTTGGCGATTCAGCTTTACTTCAATGGGTTTGATCTCAGGTGTGTCAATTGGAAAGAAGTGGCGATCTCGGCGGCTGCCGGAGGCATTGGTATCGGCATTGCACAGAAACTTGGCAAGGTCAGTACCGTTTTCGGAGGGCCAAACAGACCGACACACCGCTTCTTCCGGAGCAAGGGGAACTTCAGGGTGGAGTCGCATCCGATTTCGAGTAACTCCCCCAACTGGTACAGCTATCCGCATTGGCATCCCGACTTTGCCGGTAAACCATGGAGCCAGATTCACTGGCCTCTTGTAGAGCCGATAATTGGTGTCCCTGCAGCTGCTTATAACGCAACAAAGGACGGTTGCGAATGCCAGCGGTGAAAAACGCTAGAAGCGTGCTTGATGTGGAATCATTTGCTTACCTGCGCGTAGATGGCACAGAGCTTGCCAACGTTTGCCGCGTTTCCCTACCGGTGCAACCATGGAAGTATGGCAAAGCCGAGGAGGAGAAAAGGTCACTAGTCGAAAGGCTCACTAAGGCTTTCGCCTTTCGAGCGCTGTGGTTGAGTGACTGGGCAGCAGGGGCAGAGCAGGGTTGGCGCTTTCTCGCAAACGACGATTCGTTGTCTTCATTGGAAGGCGTACTCTCCAATGGCGGCTGGACACTTGTCTTTTTCGACTATCAGCCAAGCTTGTCCTTCGATGCGCTGCCTCGAATCCCCAATAACGCCGAGACCGCGTTACGCCTTCTTCGCGAGTTAGCGGCGACTGCAGTAATTTCGTCTTGGTGTGACGACCTCGAATGGCTGATTGCCACTACTGATGCGTGAACTTTGGGCCATCGAAGCATCGAGTGCGTGCCGATAAAAGCTCCGCGAGCGAGATGGAGCATGTGCGGAGACCTCGCAGATGTTCGTGTTGTCCGGGCGGGCTGCCTGTGCGCCGTTACAAGCAACTTGAGCACTAGAAGTCTTCTGTGGACTGTCGACCCGTAGAGGCAGCAGTCACTTCTCGGCAAGCGCAGCACTAGGTGCTTCGAGCGTGTTGCCTAAGCTCTTCGAGCAACGCATGCGCCTCGCGCGGGGAGAGCAAATCTGTATCCAGCGATTGCAGTCGCCGTACCAGCTGAAGCTGCTCCAGATTCATGGACGGCGGCGCCTGTGCGGAGACGAACAAGTCCAACTGAGGCTGATGGCTAAGCGCTCGCTCCTCGAGCTGCCGCAGCACTGCGCTCGCTCGCTTGACGATCGCACTCGAAATGCCGGCGAGCTGAGCAACAGCAAGCCCGTAACTTTGATTGGCGGGACCATCGCGCACTTCATGCAGAAACACCACCTTGCCATTGGCCTCGGCGGCGGCAACGTGCACATTCGCGATCTCTGGGTGTTGCTCCGCAAGTTGCGTCAGTTCAAAATAGTGAGTTGCGAAAAGCGTCATCGAGCGGTTCCTGTCCACGAGCTCGCGCGCGATGGCTGCCGCAAGTGCCATGCCATCGAAGGTCGACGTTCCCCGCCCGATCTCGTCCATCAGCACAAGGCTTTGCTCGGTAGCGGCGTTCAGGATTGCGGCGGCTTCGGTCATCTCGACCATGAAGGTCGATCGACCGCGCGCCAGATCATCAGCAGCACCGATGCGGGTTTGAATGCCGTCGATTGGTCCAATTGTTACGGAGCTGGCGGGGACGTAGCTGCCGGCGTATGCCAGCAGCGTGATCAATGCGATCGACCGCATATAGGTCGACTTGCCGCCCATGTTCGGGCCGGTGATCACCAGCAGTCGGCGGCCGGGTCGCAAGGCGCAATCGTTTGGCACATAGGTCTCACACTCCGGTTCGACCACTGCATGGCGCGCGCCCCGAATGTCGAGCTGCGGCGTTTCAACGAAGTTCGGGCGAACCCAGCGTGCGAGCTGAGCGTGGTTTGCGAGTGCCAGCAGTGCGTCGATCGACGCCAATGCATCTGCGCAGCGCTGCAGGTGCGATACGTGCTCGGCCGTGCTGGCGATAATCTGCTCGTACAGAACTTTCTCGCGCGCCAGCGCGCGTTCTCGCGCGGACAGCGCCTTGTCTTCAAACGTCTTCAGCTCGGGCGTGATGTAGCGCTCAGCATTCTTCAACGTCTGGCGCCGGCGGTAGTCGTCGGGCACCTTGATTGTCTGGCTGTGCGTCACCTCGATGTA
>JBGSWX010000266.1:0-3205 GCA_041751695.1 Burkholderiaceae bacterium
GCGGGCTGGCAGGGTGTGCAGCATCCCGCGCAATACGGCGGTCAGGACTTGCCGAAGGTTGTGGCGGCGCCGTGCATGGAGATGATGCAGGCCGCAAATCTCTCGTTCGCGCTGTGTCCGCTGCTGACCGACGGTGCGATCGAGGCGCTGCTGGTGGCTGGCTCGGACGAGCACAAGGATGCGTACCTGCGCCGGTTGATCGACGGCAGCTGGACCGGCACGATGAACTTGACCGAGCCACAGGCGGGCTCCGATCTCGCGCAGGTCAGGACCAAAGCCGTGCCGCAGGGCGACGGCACATATCGGTTGTCCGGCCAGAAGATCTACATCACGTATGGCGAGCACGACCTGGCCGACAACATCGTGCACCTGGTGCTGGCACGCACACCCGAAGCTCCGGCCGGCGTCAAGGGAATTTCACTTTTTATCGTGCCGAAGTTTTTGTTCGATGCAGACGGCAAGCTTGGCAAGCGCAACGACGTCTACTGCGCGTCGATCGAGCACAAACTCGGCATCAAGGCGAGCCCGACCTGCGTGCTGATCTTCGGCGACGACAAGGGCGAGGTCGGTGCCGGGGCCATCGGCACCGTGATCGGCGAGGAAAATCGCGGGCTCGAGTACATGTTCATCATGATGAATGCCGCGCGCTTTCAGGTCGGCATGCAGGGCATTGCGATTTCCGATCGCGCGTATCAAAAGGCGGTCGAGTACGCCAAAGAGCGCGTGCAAAGCCGCGCCGTTGAGGGGTCGAGCGGGCCGGTGTCGATCATTCAGCACCCGGATGTACGGCGCATGTTGATGTTTATGCGGTCCAACACCGAAGCGGCGCGCGCGGTTGCGTACGTCGCGGCCGGGTACACCGACATCGCGCATCACCATCCGGATGCCGAGCGTCGCGCTGCTGCGACGGCTGCGTACGAATATCTGGTGCCGATCGTCAAAGGCTGGTCGACCGAGATGTCGATCGACGTCACTTCGACCGGCGTGCAGGTGCACGGCGGCATGGGATTCATCGAAGAAACCGGCGCCGCGCAGTACTACCGCGACGCGCGCATCCTGACGATTTACGAAGGCACGACCGCGATTCAGGCCAATGACCTGGTCGGGCGCAAGACCGCACGCGACGGCGGCAGAACGGCGCGGGACTTCATCTCGCAGATGCGCGCAACCGTCGCAGACGCGAACGTCGGCGGCGCGGAATTGCAGGCAATTGGCAAGCGGCTCGCAATCGCGACGGACGCTTATGAATCGGTGGTCGACTACGTTGTGCGCGAATACAAAAGCGATATTCGCGGCGTGTTCGCCGGTTCGGTGCCTTATCTAAAGCTGGCGGGCATCGTGCACGGCGGATGGCAGATGACGCGCGCCGCGCTGGCGGCGAGCCGCCTGTTGCAAGAAGGCAGGGATACGGAGTTTTACCGCGCGAAGATTGCAACCGCACGATTTTTTGCCGATCACATGCTGGTCACGGTCCCGTCGATCGCCGAGAGCGTCGTCGGCGGCAGTATCGGCACGCTCGCGCTCGCCGAAGCGCAGTTCTAGAAGTGCGCCGGCCGCGTTTGACTTGGTAGCAGCGCGCAAGTGTTTGGCGTGGCCGCGCTGCCGGAGTCGTCGGTCGCTTCGCGAGTGCTCTACGGTACTCGCGCCAGCGGCGCCTGCAAACTCGCTGCGCGCGGTGCCCGAGGTTCAAGTCGCCGGCGCGCGACTTTTGTAACGATTCAGCCCGCACCGCCCGAAGTCTGATACTGTATAAATACACAGTGTTAGTCGAGAGGTCAGATGCGGCGCGAAAATTCCGCGGGGTTGAGCGCGGTACCGATCGCGTGGGCACGTAAGGGCAGAGGCGCGGTATCCAACATCGCGCATCGCTTCGAATCGGTCGCACGCGAAGCCGATGGCGATGCGCTCGATGCAGCGCGGCTCGATGCTGAAGATGTCGACGACGAATCGCTGCCCGTGCTCGCCACGACCACCACCCTCGAAACCGCGAAAAGCCTGATCACCTACAACGAATCGCCGGACGTCGGTTTCGATCGCTCGATCAATCCATACCGCGGCTGCGAACACGGCTGCATCTATTGCTTCGCGCGGCCCACGCATTCCTATCTGAACTTTTCGCCCGGCCTCGATTTTGAAACGAAGCTGATCGCCAAGCACAATGCGGTCGAGCTGCTGCTGCGCGAGCTGGCCGCGCCCGCTTACGCGCCGGCGGTGATCGCGCTGGGCGTCATTACCGATGCCTATCAGCCGATCGAGCGCGAGCTCAAGATCACGCGCGGAATCGTCGAGGTTCTGGCGCGCACCCGCCATCCATTCGGGCTGATCACAAAATCCTCATTGATCGAGCGCGATATCGATCTGCTGGCGCCGCTGGCCGCGGACGGCGTGGTCGCGGCGACGATCAGCATTACGACGCTCGACCATTCGTTATCGCGCATTCTCGAGCCGCGTGCTGCAAGCCCGCTGCGCAGACTACGCACGGTTCGCACCCTGGCGGCGGCCGGCATCCCGGTCACGGTTAACGTTGCGCCGATCATTCCATTCATCAACGAGCCCGAGATCGAGCGCGTGCTTGAAGCCGCCGCCGAGGCTGGCGCGTGGCAGGCGCACTACACCGTCCTGCGACTGCCGTGGGAAGTTGCGCCGTTGTTCATGCAATGGCTTCAAGCGCACTTCCCGGATCGCGCAGAGCGCGTCATGAACCGCGTGCGAGAGATGCGAGGCGGCAAGAACTACGACGCACAGTTCAGCAAGCGGATGACGGGCGAAGGAACATGGGCGGCGCTGATTCGGCAGCGCTTTGCCAAGGCAGCCGCAAAGTTCCGGCTCGACCGCGAGATTGCCCCGCTGCGCAGCGACTTGTTCGTCGCACCGCGGCTGAGCACGCCGCAGCTCGATCTGTTCTAGGTCATTTGGGCACGTTGAGCACGTGCTCGAAGTAGGTTTGGGTCAGCAACGCGATGGTCGTCATCAGTGCGACGGCGCCACCCATCAGCGTCACCACTGCAATCAGCACCGCATCCCAGCCGCTGTGGTTGCTCCTTGCGTGCCCGGCGTTGAACCGCGCGTCGAAGCGATCGTCGGGCAACAGCGCGATCACCAGCGCCTGAATGAAGCCGGCTACCACGGGAACCATGACGACAAAAAACGCCGGCGTCTGATACCAATTTTCAACGCCGATCAAGAGCGGCAGCGTGGCGAGCGT
>JBGSWX010000267.1:0-4670 GCA_041751695.1 Burkholderiaceae bacterium
GTGGCGGCGCCCGGCACTGCAACCGATGAAGCCGATGCGCCGGCAGGCGGTGATCCGTTTTATCTGCTGCACCGGCCGCGCCGCTGGAATCCGCGGCAGCGCAGGTGGATGGGGCATGAACGCAAGCGCGGCAAGCTCGAAGATCTGAACAGCCTGCTGCGCGGCAATCCGCGCAATGCGTTCTCGCTGACCGTCGGCGCCACCGCAGCGCTGTCGCAGGTGAAGTACGTGATCACGCTCGACACCGATACGCAGTTGCCGCGCGACAGCGCGCGCGAATTGATCGGCGCGATGGCGCATCCCCTGAATCGGCCTCAATACGATCGGCCTCAATACGATCGACCGCAGCTTGATTCTGCCGCGCGTGACGCACAGCGTCGCATCGTGACCGCGGGCTACGGCATCCTGCAGCCGCGCGTCGCGGTGAGCCTGCCCGGCGCGCGCCGCTCGTATTACGCGCGATTGACCGCCGGCGAGCCGGGGCTCGATCCGTACACACGCACAGTGTCGGACGTCTACCAGGACGCATTCGGCGAAGGCTCGTTCATCGGCAAGGGCATTTACGACGTCGATGCGTTCGAAGGCACGCTCGCCGAGCGCTTCCCCGATAACCGCATCCTGAGCCATGACCTGCTCGAGGGCTGCTATGCCCGCTCGGGGTTGTTGAGCGACGTCGAATTGTACGAAGAATTTCCGGTGCGCTACAGCGCAGACGTCGCGCGGCGCCATCGCTGGATCCGCGGTGACTGGCAACTCGCGGGCTGGCTGCGGCGCCGCGTTCCTGCACTTGAGGGACGCCGGGTACGCAATCCGTTGTCGATGGTGTCGCAGTGGAAGATCTTCGACAACCTGCGGCGCAGCGTCGTGCCGACCGCGCTCGTGCTGCTGCTGCTGGTCGGCTGGGGTGCGCTGCCGAATCCTTCGCTCTGGACCCTGGCGGTGCTCGCCGTGCTGTTGTTGCCCGCGGTGGCCGCGACTTTGACCGACCTCGTCGTCAAGCCGGTCGAGACGCCGTGGGATCAGCACCTGACCGGGGTGGCGCGCACTGCGCGCACGCAGTTTCTGCAGGCGATCCTGGCTCTCGCGTGGCTTCCATACGAGGCGTTTTACAGTCTTGACGCCATATTGCGCACGCTCTGGCGCATCCTGTTTTCACACCGGCGATTGCTCGAATGGAATCCATCGAGCGAAGTCGAGCGCGCCATCGAGGAAAGCGATAGCACCGATCTGTTCGCCACCTACCGGACGATGTGGGTTGCTCCGGCGCTCGCGGTGCTGACGTGGACGATCATGCCGGCGATGAACGTATCGGCGTTGCGGGTGGCCGCACCGATCCTGCTGCTGTGGTTGATCTCGCCTGCGATCACGTGGTGGATCAGCCGCCCGCTGGCGCCGCGCACCGCGTCGCTGTCGTCTGGGCAAACGCAGTTCCTGCGCCAGCTCGCGCGCAAGACGTGGGCCTACTTTGAAACGTATGTGGGCTCGGAAGATAACTGGTTGCCGCCCGACAACGTGCAGCAGAAAAACGCGGTAGTGATCGCGCATCGCACGTCGCCCACCAACATCGGGATGGCGCTGCTCGCGGATTTCACCGCGCACGACTTCGGCCATCTGTGCGCCGGAGAACTCATCGCGCGCACGAGCCGTACGCTCGGGACGCTGCAAAAACTGGAGCGCTATCGCGGCCATTTTTTCAACTGGTACGACACGCGCACACTCGCGCCGCTCGCGCCGCGCTATATCTCGACGGTCGACAGCGGCAATCTTGCGGGCCATTTGATGACGTTGCGCGTCGGATTGGGCGCGCTGATGGATGCGCCGATCGTGCACTTGCGCTGGGCCGAAGGCATCCGTGACACCTTCGAGATTCTGCAGACGCTGACTGCCGGCGGGGTCGTCAAGAACGCGCCCCGGCCGCTGGCCGGATTTGCAGCGGCGCTCGACAACGTCGCCGCCGAAAATGACTTCACGCTGTCGTCTGTGTGGCGGCACGTCGATCTGATGACCGCGCGGTCGGCCGAGGTGGCAACGTACTTTGCGGCGCAGCTTGACGCGCCGCGTCCCCTTGCCGTTGCCGCGACTCCGCACTTCACCGACGATCCGGCGATCGAGGCGGTCAGCTGGTCGCAGTCGCTGGCCCGTCAGTGTGTGCAGTTGCGCGATGAGTTGCTGCTGCTTGCTCCGTGGCTGGCGTCGACCGGCGGCGAATCGACCGCGCAGCCGGCGGTCGTCGCCGATGGAATTCCAGCGCTGCGCGACATCGCAGCGCTCGACCCAACATCGGTTTTCGCGCAGGCCGCCGCCAATGCGCGCGCCCGGATCGCTGCGATCGAGCACCTCGTCCAGCAAATCAGCGAGATGGCCGTGATGGACTACGCCTTCCTGTTCGACAAGGTGCGGCGCCAGTTCGTGATCGGCTACAACGTCAGCGAAGGGCGCGCCGACGCCAGCTACTACGACCTGCTGGCTTCGGAGGCGCGCCTGGCGAGTTTCGTTTCGATCGCGCAAGGGCAATTGCCGCAGGAAAGCTGGTTCGCACTCGGGCGTTTGCTGACGACCGCCGGCCACGAACCGCTGCTTCTCTCATGGAGCGGCTCGATGTTCGAATACCTGATGCCGTTGCTGGTGATGCCCACCTACGAGAACACGCTGCTCGACCAGACGTATCAGGCGGCGGTGCAGCGGCAGATCGAATACGGCCGTCAGCGCAGCGTGCCGTGGGGCGTCTCGGAGTGCGGCTACAACACCGTCGACGGGCACGACAACTATCAATACCGCGCCTTCGGTGTGCCGGGGCTCGGCATCAAGCGCGGCCTGGCCGACGACCTGGTGATCGCGCCGTATGCATCGGCGCTGGCCTTGATGGTCGAGCCCGAACAAGCGTGTTCGAACCTGCAACGCCTGGCCGCCGACGGACTGTATGGGCGGCTCGGCATGTACGAGGCGATCGACTACACGCCGTCGCGCCAGCGGCGCGGCGAGTCGAGCAGCATCGTGCGCTCCTTCATGGCGCACCACCACGGCATGAGCCTGCTCGCGTATTCGCACGTCCTGCTCGGCAAGCCGATGCATCAGCGATTCGAATCCGACCCGCTGTTCAGGGCCACGTTGTTGCTGCTGCAGGAACGCGTTCCGCGCGCGACGCCGTTTTATTCGACAACGACGATCGCGCCCGACCGCGGTGTTGACGGCACCGGCGAAGAGCCGCCGGTGCGCGTGTTGACGACGCCCAACACGCCCAATCCGGAAGTTCACTTGCTGTCCAACGGCAGTTATCACGTGATGGTCACCAACGCGGGCGGCGGCAGCAGCCGCTGGAGAGACTTCGCCATCACGCGCTGGCGCGAAGATCCCACGTGCGACAACTGGGGCACGTTCTGCTACCTGCGCGACATCGCCAGCGGCGAGTTCTGGTCGACCGCGCACCATCCCACGTTGAGGACGGCCGATCATTACGAAGCCATTTTCAGCCAGGGACGCGCCGAATTTCGCCGGCGCGATTTCGGCATCGAGACGCATACCGAGATTGTCGTTTCACCCGAAGACGACGTCGAAGTGCGCCGCGTGCGTATCAACAATCGCGGCCGGGCGCGGCGCACGATCGAGATCACGAGTTACGCCGAAGTCGTGCTGGCGCCGGCCGCCGCCGACGCGCTGCACTCCGCATTCAGCAACCTGTTCGTTCAGACCGAGATCATCGAGCGGCGCGGCGCGATTCTGTGTACGCGCCGGCCGCGCTCGCGCGAAGAGCACACGCCGCTGATGTTTCAGTTGATGACCGCGCACGGCGCCGACGCCGGCACCGCGTCTTTCGAGACCGATCGCCTGCGCTTTATCGGTCGCACGGGCTCGACCGCTGCGCCGCGCGCGATGTTCGATCGCGGCAATCTGTCCGGCTCAGCAGGCTCCGTGCTCGATCCGATCGCCGCGATCCGCCAGCGGATCACGCTCGACGTCGGCGCATCGGCCACGGTGGATCTCGTGCTCGGCGTGGCCGACACGCGCGACGCGGTGCTCGGCTTGATCGAAAAGTATCAGGATCGCCGGCTGGCCGATCGCGTGTTCGATCTGACGTGGACGCATAGCCAGGTGGTGCTGCGGCAGTTAAACGCGACCGAAGCCGACGCGCAACTGTACGGGCGCCTGGCCAGCTCGGTGCTGTACGCGAACACGTCGCAACGAGGGCCCGCGGGCGTGCTGATGCGCAACCGCCGCGGGCAATCGGGCCTGTGGGGCTATGCGATCTCGGGCGATCTGCCGATCGTGCTGCTGCAGATCTCCAAAGCAGCCAGCATCGACCTCGTGCGTCAGATGGTGCAGGCGCACGCTTATTGGCGGCTCAAGGGACTAGGCGTCGATCTGGTGATCTGGAACGAAGACCACGATGTGTATCGCCAGCAGCTGCAGGAACAGATTCTCGGATTGATCGCGGCCGGCGTCGAAGCGCATTTTGTCGATCGCTCGGGCGGAATTTTCGTGCGCCACGCTGAGCAGATATCGAACGAAGACCGCATGCTGTTCGAGTCGGTGGCGCGCGTCATCGTGTCCGATGCGCGCGGCACGCTTGCCGAACAAGCAAGCCGCCGTGTGCAGGCCGGCGTGCGCGTACCGCGCTTGGCGCCGGCGCGCGCTTATCGGCCTGACACAGCGGTCGATCTCGATCTGGCCGA
>JBGSWX010000268.1:0-2638 GCA_041751695.1 Burkholderiaceae bacterium
GCAGGCGAGTTTGTTCGGCGCGGCCGAAGGCAGCGCCCGGCATGTCGAATACATACCGGCAGCGCGTTGGAGCGAGCGCGAAAAGTTGTCGAACGAAAAACTCGCGCTGGGCTACTACTTCTCTGGCCACCTGTTCACCGAGTTTGCCGCTGAAGCACGACGCCTGGCGCCGACTTCGCTGGCGGATGTGGCTCAGGCGCCGATCGGACGAAGCGAGCAGAGGGGTGAGCAAGTGAAGCTGGCGGGCGTCATCGTGTCGGCCCGCAGCCAAAACACGCGGCGCGGGCGCATGGGTGTGATCGTCCTCGAAGACGGCACCGCGCAGCTCGAGCTGATGGTTTTCTCCGAGCTATATGACCGCAAGCGCGCGCTGTTGAAGGAAGATCAACTGCTGTTTGTCATCGGCAGGGTGCGCAACGATGAGTTTGCGCAGCGCTTGTCGGTGTCGGCCGATGAGCTAATGGATCTCACACAAGCACGCGCGCGGGCGGCGGCTCGCCTGCGCATCGAAGTCGAGGGGGCGGGCGACGTGATCAGTTTGCGCGACGCGCTCAATCCGTATCGCGTCATCAACGGGCACGCGGGCGATGGCTGCCGCATCGTCATCAGTTACAGCAACCGTGCAGGCAGTGTCGACGTGGCGCTGCCCGAAGACTGGCGGGTGCGGCCCGAAGATCGACTGGCTGCCGATCTGGCGATGCAGCCGCGCGTGCGCCGCGCTTATTACAACTACGTTTGACCCGGATGCGTCATCAGGGACGCGGGAGCTGCGTGGATGCATGCGCGGCCGCTCAGGCCCGCGTAGCCCGACGCTCGAAGTGGTTCTAACTTTGTAGAAGCGGAGTACCTGTTCAGGGCGCGAGCTCGTCACCCGCGGGGGCGACCTGATGAACATTCGGGTCAGAGTACTGATCGAGCCCGACCTGTGCGCGCGTCGCGCGCGACTGCAGGCGCGCTTGCAGCCGCTGCCAGTTTTCACCTTGCAGCGCTCGGTCGTTTTCACGATGCCAGAGGTGGTACACGTTGGTGGCCAGGCGCCCGGTCTTGAGCCGCACGCCGGACTCGATCAGGCGCGCCGCGAAGTCCGAGTCTTCGAACCCCCAGCCCTGAAAACATTCGTCGAAGCCATTGACGCGTTCGACATCGGATCGATAAGCGCTGAAGTTGCATCCCCTGAGACGCTGCCAGCGCCGGCCGCCGAATTTGCGAAGCGGCCCGAGTGGCAGCCACGGTAGTGATGACGCGCGATTGACCTTGCCCTGCAGCGTGGCGATCGTCGCGCCGGCGACGCTCCAGTTTTCCACCGCGGTTTTATCGTTGAGCGCGGCGCGCGTGAATGCCTCGCGCAACAGGACGCGCCCGCCCGCCACGCACCAGCCGGGTTCCGCCAGCGCACGGTGCGCGCGTACGAAATGACGACGCACCAGGCAGTCGCCGTCCAGGTAGATCAGATACTCGCCGTGCGCCTGCGCGGTAGCGCGATTGCGCACGGCTGCCAATCGAAACCCGGTGTCTGCCTGCCACACGTGCAACAGCGGCACCGGAAAAGCGCTCTGAGCTTGCGTGATCACCGCGCTCGTCTCGGCGCCGGAACCATCGTCGGCGACGACGACTTCGAAAGAGCGATCGTCCTGCTTGCCCAGGCTGCGCAGCACGGCGGCCAGCGCGTCGGGCCGGTTGTACGTGCCAACCACCACCGAGATCAACATCGTCACTCGCGTTGCTGCCGGCCGAGCAACATCGCCTTCACGTAACGGTAGTACGAGCCCTCGGCGTTGCTGACCGCGAGCATGAATCCGTGGCTGCCGTCGAGAAAGCCACGCTTCAAGACGTAAGTGCGGAAAAACGCAGCGGCTCCGTGCAACACCGCAGTCGCTAGAGTCGGACGGCGCCCGCGTGCCAGCACGACCGGAGCCGAAAGCGACGAGTAGCGGTTCACCTTGTCGAGCACTTGTTCGATCGTGCGAAAAGACCAATGCTCGATCGGATTCTGCAATCGGCCGATGGACCGGTCCGTCTGCAGAGATTCGTGCACCGGCGCGTTTGAAAAACGTGCGGCGCCGCGTCGGAACAATCTTCGGACGTGGTCCGGCCACCAGCCCGAATGGCGCATGAAGCGGCCGCAGTAGTAAGAGCGACGCGGAATTTCGTAGACGTCGAATGCCGGCTCGCGCAGCAAGATCAGAAGTTCTTCGCGTAGCTTCTCCGGCACACGCTCGTCGGCGTCGATCGACAGCACCCAGTCGCCGCTGCAGGCATCGATCGCGCGATTTTTCTGCACGCCGAAGCCCTGCCAGTCGGTCGCGTCGATCACACGCGCGCCGGCCGCGCGCGCGATGTCACGCGTACTGTCGTGGCTGCCGCCGTCGACCAGCACGATCTCATCTGCAAATGCCACGCTGGCCAGGCAATCCGGAAGATTGGCTTGCTCGTTCAGCGTGATGATCGCGATGCTCAGGCGTGGCTGCATGGTCGGCGCACTCGTTCGCGCACCTGATCGCGCACTTGATTGGCTTGAGAGGCATCTTACGTGGGCTGCGGCTGTGGCCTTCTCTACAATCGACGCTTGCACACGGCGGCTCGCACACAAGTTTTGTCAGAATTCCCAGGCATTTCTGTCTTGACTCCGGTTCCGCAC
>JBGSWX010000269.1:0-2659 GCA_041751695.1 Burkholderiaceae bacterium
TCGCGATGAAGGCAGGCGCCGAGGAAGACGCGCAAAAACCGCTTGGCCGTGCGTGGCCCGGCATCGCGATGTTCGGGCTCGCGGCCGTCCTCGTCGGGTTGCCGCCGGTCAACGGCATTCCGGTGTTCGGCTACGCAGCGATCGCGGCGGTGTTGATCGGCGCGATCGCGCTGCAGACGAGAATTGCACGCGCCGTGTTCGAGCCGCTCGCGCGTTATCTTGAGCGATCACAAGCATCGCCGACGCTGTTGCTCGCGGTCACGCGCATCGCGCAAGCACCGAGCTTTGCCGCGATCGGCATGGCCGGCATCGTCGCCAGCTTTGCGTTGATGATCGCGATGGCCACGATGGTCGCAAGCTTTCGCGACTCCGTCGATGACTGGTTGACGCGCGTGCTGCCCGCGCAGCTTTACGTGCGTGCGGCGCCCGGCGCAACGACCGCATTTTTCTCAGAGGCGGATATCGAACGCATCAAATCGCATTCCGGCGTTGAACGCGTCGCCATGTCGGGCGCGGTTCGATTGCAACTCGATCCGCTGCGCGCTCAGGTCACGTTGACGGCGCGCGCGATCGACATCGCTGATCCGGGCGCCACGCTGCCGCTGACCGGCGCCACCGCGCAATGGACGCAAGGCATGCCGGCGCCGATTTGGATCACCGAACCGATGGTCGACATTTACGGCATGCGCGTAGGTCAAGTCGTCGAGCTGCCTCTGGCGGGCCGCTCGCAGCCGCTCACCGTCGTCGGCGTGTGGCGCGATTACGCGCGCCAGTTCGGCGCGATCGCAATACGCACGTCCGACTATCAATCGGCGACCGGCGATACCACGTTGACCGACGCCGGCGTGTGGCTCAAGCCAGGGGTCGTTGCAAGCCGCGTGATTTCCGATCTGCGAACGCAGATCGAATCGCCGGCGGTCGAGTTTGCCGAAACCGGCGAGATTCGGCAGATCAGTCTGCGGATTTTCGATCGCAGCTTCGCGGTCACCTATGTGCTCGAAATCGCGGCGATCGTGATCGGCCTGGTCGGAATCGCAGCGACGTTTTCGTCGCAGGCGATCGCGCGCACGCGCGAGTTCGGCATGCTGCGCCACATCGGACTGACGCGGCGGCAGATACTTCAAATGCTTGCATTCGAAGGCGCTTGTCTGACCGCGCTCGCCATCGCGGTGGGGCTGGCGACCGGGCTGGTGGTGGCAGTCGTATTAATCGAAGTGATCAATCCGCAGTCTTTTAACTGGACGATGGACTTCAATGCGCCGCGGGGACTGATCGCAATCTTGATGGCGGCGTTGATGACGGCAGCGGTCGTTACAGCGGTGTTGGCAGGCCGCCGCGCCGTGTCGATCGACGCCGTGCGCGCGGTCAGCGAAGACTGGTGATGGTGTCGCGCCGCGCGTTGATGATCGCTGCGAGCGCGCTTGCGGCAACTCGCACGTCGGCACAGGCGCAGGTGCAGTACGCGACCGTCTTTCCGCGCCCGCTGATATTTCCGCGCGACCACGGCGCACATCCCGATTATCGAACCGAGTGGTGGTATCTCACCGGCTGGCTCGATGGTCCGGCCGCGCCGATCGGCTTTCAAATCACGTTCTTCAGAACGCGCACGACGATCGATCCCGCCAATCCGAGCGCGTTTGCGGCCAAACAATTGGTGATTGCGCACGCAGCGATTGCGGATCCCGCGCGCGGCGCGCTGTTGCACGATGAACGCATCGCGCGCACCGGCTTCGGCGCAGCGTTGGTCTCGATCGAAGACACCGATGTACATCTCGATCGCTGGCGCTTCGTGCGCGCGCCGCAAGGCGCTTATCGCAGCGTCATCACGGCAAGCGGCTTCACGCTCGAGCTCGATGCACAACCGACGCAGCCGCTGCTGCTGCAAGGCGAAGCGGGCTACTCGCGCAAAGGGTTGCTACCGGCGCAAGCAAGCTACTACTACTCACAGCCGCAACTTGCGGTGCGCGCGGTTATCACGCGCGACGGAAAACGCGAAGAGCGCACGGGACTCGGCTGGCTCGATCACGAATGGTCGAGCACGCTGCTCGCCGACGACGCAGCAGGCTGGGACTGGATCGGCATGAACCTCGACGACGGCAGCGCGCTGACCGCATTTTCAATTCGCGGCCGGCAGTCGAATTCGGAACCGCTGCACGCCTACGCATCGCTGCGGCCGCGTGGTGGCAGCGTACAAACACTCGGACCGCGCGAAGTTCGCCTCTTAACACGCTCCGAGTGGACGTCGCCGCGCACGCGCGCCACCTGGCCCGTTGCGCGCGAAGTGCATATCGGTGATCGAACGTTCGTCACACAACCGCTGATGGAAGACCAGGAACTCGATTCGCGACTGAGTACCGGGGCGGTCTATTGGGAGGGCGCGAGCCGGCTGCTGGAAAATGGCAAACCAATCGGACGCGGTTATCTCGAGATGACCGGCTACGTTGCACCGATTCGACTGTAGTCAGGGCTTGCTGTAAGTATCGTAAATAAAATCTGATTCGTTCGGGCGGCTGCTTTCGGCCTATTCCGTTGAAAAACTCAACGAGTAGACGAGCATTGGGCCTTACGACGGGTGTTCTGATGCACCGATCCACGCGCGGCGAAGCAGTGTTCGCGCGTCGATGCACTTCAAGCTGCCATCGGAGCCGCTGCGGTTATT
>JBGSWX010000270.1:0-2701 GCA_041751695.1 Burkholderiaceae bacterium
GGAGTTCTTTGGTCATCCAGCGGTGCAAGGCGGTATCGCCCTGTTTGTGGTTGGACTGATCGTGATGCTGTTGCTGCAATCGGTGCGCCTTGGCGGGCTCGCCGTCGTCGCGGCTTTCGCCACGGCCGTGTATTTGGTCGCCGACTTTACCTTTTCACCGCTCACAGCGACCCGGAAGATTGTCCTGCTTGGCCTTCTCGCCCCTGTCATCGGGATACTTGTTGATTTTAAATTCAAGGTGACGCGTGCTGGCGCAGTCATGCTCGCGCTCGCCGCGGGTGTGGCAACGCTGTGGATATTTGGGCCCGTGCTGGCGCAAAAAGAGACGGCGCAAACCTGGCTGTTCGGGGCCGTCGCCGCAGTTGCCGTGGCCTTCATGGTCGGTTTTGGGCAAATGTTCCTTTCTAACCATGGGGTGCGGGCCGGCGCGGCGGGACTCGGCGCGGGACTTGGGGTAGGCGTCGCCGCCGTTTTTGCTGCTTCCGCGACCTACGGGTTGTACGGCATCGCGTTAGGCGCGGGTTCGGGGGCGTTTCTGTTAGTGCAGATGCTCAGAGGCAAGATCGGCGCAGCGGGCGCTACGTTCATGTTGCCGACGATGCTGCTCGCGGGCCTCATCGCGGCGGGTGCGATGATTCTTGCGCAACTGCCGTGGTATTCGGTATTGGTGCTCGCGCTCGTTCCGGTTGCCGCGCGCTTGCCAATTCCGACGGGGGCGCGGGTCTGGCAGCAGGCTAGTCTGCTCTCGCTTTACACGTCGACGGTGGCAGGCATCGCCTGCTATTCGGCCTGGCACGCCTAGCGCGTCGCGCAAGTCAGCGGAACTTACAGAACAGAACGCAAGCCGAACTCAGGGCAGCAGTTCATTCACAGAGAGAAAGGAAACATTTCATGACGAAAACACTTGCAATAGCGTTAATCGCGACCGCACTGCCGCTGTCAGTGAGCGCGGCGCCGGAGAGCTACGCGATCGACCCGTATCACAGTTATGTGCACTTCGAGGTCGATCACATCGGCGGTCTGTCTAGGATGCGCGGACGCTTTGATAAGACCGCGGGCAAATTCACGCTCGATCCAGCCGCCAAGACCGGTACGCTCGACGTAACTGTGCAGACGTCCTCGGTTTCGACCGGCGACAACGACAAGGGGAGCCGAGCGCGCTCGCGCGATGAACATTTGCGCACGCCCGACTTTTTCAACGTCGCGGAATTTCCGACCATGACGTTCAAGTCCACGAAGGTCGTGTTCAAAGGTGACAACCCCGGGAGCATCGAAGGCAACTTGACGCTGCTTGGGGTCACAAAGCCCGTGACGCTGAATATCGAACGCTGGAAGTGCATTCCGCATCCACAGAGCAAGAAGGATATGTGCGGCGGTAACGCGACAGGTGTCGTCAAGCGCTCCGACTTCGGCATGAAGTTCGGTATCCCGTCCGTCGGCGACGAGTTGGCGCTGTTTATCGAGATCGAAGGCTACAAGGAGTAGCGAAGGACTGAGTTCTTACTTGCAGTTCATGCGTGGCTGAGGGTCTCGGCGCCGTTGCACCCTACACCCAGATGCTGCGCGCCGCCTCGCCCGTGCATGACCGCAGGCTCGCTTCGCGCTGCCGCGTCTTATCGGATAAATTCCTTGTGCCATGAACCCGCCGCGCGGTGCGCCTTTCATCCGCGCTGCCCGCATGCGATGCCGCGCTGAAGTGAGAAGGCCGGCGTTGGTGCAGGTTGAAGCCGACTGGCGCGTGGCCCTGCCATCAGGTGCCTGCAGCCCCTACCAGCTTTCATCTGCGATGAGACGACGACGGCCGCTGTGGGGATTTCGTCTGGTGCTTGAGCAACGTCGGAACGTATAACGTTGGTTTCAGCGAAGGGCGTGGTGACATGAAGCGGGCCTTGATCTTGATCGACATTCAGAATGATTACTTCCCGGGCGGAAGCATGGAGCTCGTTGGCATGGAGCAGGCTGCCGATAATGCCCAAAACCTTCTGGCTGAATTCAGACGCAAACAACATCCTGTCTTTCACATTCAACATATCTCCAAGCGTCCGGGCGCTACATTTTTCTTGCCGAGAACAAATGGCGCTGAAATAAACCAAGTCGTAACGCCGAAACCGGACGAGCCCGTTATTACGAAGCATTTTCCGAACAGCTTTCGCGACACGTCCCTGCTTAACGATCTGAAGAGCGCTGAGGTAGAGGACGTAGTCATTTGCGGTGCGATGAGTCAGATGTGTGTCGACGCCACAGTTCGTGCCGCCTTCGATTTCGGTTTTCGCTGCACCGTAGTGGATGACGCCTGTGCTACGCGTGACCTCAAACACAATGGTGAGATTATTGAGGCGCATAAGGTGCACGCCGCTTTCATGGCGGCGTTAGCCGTGCCGTATGCGAAAGTGGTGTCCGCTGCTGATGAGCTTCGTACGCGGTAGGCTACTCATAGCCAGTTGAAGCGTCGGTTGCCAGTGAACGAAGACCTTGGCTTCAGCTACCGCACACGCAAGTCCGGAGACGTTGAAATCGCGCATCACGGGCGAGTTGCCACGACGCTTCGTGGGCCGGAAGCCAAAGACTTCCTGGCCGAGATGCAGGTCAACAGCCATGCGGAAGCGCAGCACCTCATGGCTCGTCTCACAGGCAACTACAAGCGCGGGAACGAACGCGTTGCGAGTAGCCACCCGCGCAATCGTCGCTGAACGCGTGACAT
>JBGSWX010000271.1:0-1861 GCA_041751695.1 Burkholderiaceae bacterium
CGTGTTCCAGCGGCCCTTCGTGATGCCGATCGTGAACATGATGAAGAACGAATACAGCCCGGTTTTCTCGACGATGATGCCGTGCTCGGCCAGATACTTGGTGACGACAGCGGCCGGGATGCCGGGATCGACGAACGAACCGTCGAGATTGAGCCCGGGCGTAATCACGGTGGCCTTGATCGGGTCGAGCATGTTGAAGCCCTGGGCCACATCGCCGAAGCCGTGCCAGTCGTCGCCTGACTTCAGAATCCAGTCGTCGCGGCTGCCGATGCCCTCTGCGACCAGGTCCTTCGGACCCCACACCTTGAACCACCACGAGTCCCCATATTCGTGATCGACCTTGCGCATCGCGCGCCTGAAGTCGAGCGCTTCGGTGATCGATTCCTCGACCAGCGCGGTGCCGCCCGGCGGCTCCATCATCGCCGCGGCCACATCGCATGAGGCAATGATTGCGTACTGCGGCGACGTCGACGTGTGCATCAGAAACGCTTCATTGAACATGAATCGATCGAGGCTCTCGTTTTGCGAATTGCGAATCAGAATCTGCGACGCCTGCGACAACCCGGCCAGCATCTTGTGAGTTGACTGCGTCGAAAAAATCATCGAATCGCGATTGCGCCGGCGCGAGGATTCCTCGCCGGACGCAGTAACGCCGCCAATCGCGTGCATGTCGCGATAGAAATCGTGGAACGCCGCGTGCGGCAGCCACGCTTCGTCGAAGTGCAGCGTGTCGATCTTGCCGTCCAATTGCTCATTGATCGTCTCGACGTTGTAGAGAATGCCGTCGTAGGTGCTCTGCGTCAGCGTAAGAACGCGCGGCTTGGTTCGCGCGCTGCTGCCTTTGACGTCCTTCAACAACGGATGGCGTTTGATTTTCTTGGCGATCGATTTCCACTTGAATTCCTCAAGCGCAATCGGCCCGATGATTCCGTAGTGGTTGCGCGTCGGCGTCAGAAACAGCGGGATCGCGCCGGTCATCGTGATCGCGTGCAGCACCGATTTATGGCAATTGCGATCGACCACAACGACGTCGTTGGGCGCCACGACGTAGTGCCAGACGATCTTGTTCGAAGTCGACGTGCCGTTGGTGACGAAGAACAAATGATCGGCACCGAAAATGCGCGCGGCGTTGCGTTCACTGGCGGCCACCGGGCCGGTGTGATCGAGCAGCTGGCCGAGCTCATCGACCGAATTGCAAACGTCGGCACGCAGCATGTTCTCACCGAAAAACTGGTGGAACATGCGCCCGACCGGGCTTTTCAGAAACGCGACGCCGCCCGAATGGCCGGGGCAATGCCAAGAGTAAGACCCGTCTTGCGCGTAGTGCGTGAGCGCGCGGAAAAACGGCGGCGCCAATGCGTCCAGGTAGACGCGCGCTTCGCGAATGATGTAGCGCGCGACGAACTCCGGCGTGTCTTCAAACATGTGAATGAAGCCGTGCAGCTCGCGCAGCAGATCGTTCGGCATGTGGTGCGTGGTGCGCGTCTCGCCATACAGAAAGATCGGGATGTCGGCGTTGCGGCGCCGTATCTCGCGCACGAACGCGGCCAGCTTCGCGATCGTCTCTTCGTTGGCATTACCCTCGGCAAGCTCTTCGTCGTCGACCGACAGAACGAACGCCGACGCATGGCTCTGCTGCTGCGCAAAGCTCGACACGTCGCTGAAAGTCGTAACGCCGAGAATCTCGACGCCTTCGGCCTCGATCGCTTTGGCCAGAGATCGAATTCCGAGCCCGCTCGCGTTCTCGGAGCGAAAATCCTCGTCGATGATGACAATCGGGAAGCGAAAGCGCATCGGAACAGTTCCGGCAGGCGGGCCGTCAGGGTAAGAAGCGCGGATTATCGGCGTTCGCCGAAGTAGC
>JBGSWX010000272.1:0-5499 GCA_041751695.1 Burkholderiaceae bacterium
GAAATCCAGCAGATCCGGCGCGACATCCACGCCCATCCGGAATTGCGCTTCGAAGAATCGCGCACCAGCGACATCGTCGCCGCCAAACTGGCCGAATGGGGGCTCGAGGTGACGCGTGGGCTGGGCGGCACCGGGGTCGTCGGCACGCTGCGCAGCGGGACGTCCAAGCGCGCGGTCGGGCTGCGCGCCGATATGGACGCGCTGCCAATTCAGGAGAGCAACGAGTTCGCGCATCGCTCGACGAACGCCGGCAAGATGCACGCGTGCGGGCACGATGGACACTGCGCAATGCTGCTGGGCGCGGCGAAGTATCTGGCCGAAGCGAAGTCGAAGTCGGATCCAGTGAGCGGCACGGTGCACTTCATTTTCCAACCGGCCGAAGAAGGCGGCGCCGGCGCCCAGAAGATGATCGACGACGGCCTGTTCGAGCGCTTGCCGTGCGATGCGGTGTTCGGCATGCACAACTGGCCCGGGCTGAAGGTTGGTCAGTTCGGCGTCACCGGCGGGCCGGCGATGGCGTCGAGCAACGAATTTGAGATCAAAGTGATCGGCAAAGGTGCGCACGCGGCGATGCCGCATCTGGGAATCGATCCCGTGTTCATCGCGGTGCAGATCGTCAATGGCCTGCAGGGCATCATCACGCGCGTGAAAAAGCCGATCGACTCGGCCGTGTTATCGGTGACGATGATTCACGCCGGTGAAGCGACCAACGTGATCCCGGAGAGCGCGAAGATCTTGGGGACGGTCCGCACTTTCAGCGACGACGTGACTGCGCTGGTCGAAAAAGAGATGCAGCGCATCGTCGAGATGACATCCGCGGCGCACGGCGCCGAGGCGAAGTTCGCTTTCAAGTGGAACTACCCACCGACCGTCAACGATGCTGATGAAGCCGAGTTTGCGGCCACCGTGATGGACGACATCGTCGGCGCCGGCAACGTCGTGCGCAACATCGAGCCGACGATGGGATCAGAGGATTTCGCGTACATGCTGAAGGTGAAGCCGGGCGCATACGTGTTTATCGGCAACGGCGATGGGACGCATCGCGCCGCCGGCCACGGGCTCGGCCCCTGCATGCTGCACAACCCATCGTACGACTTCAACGACGAATTGATCCCGCTTGGGGCCACTTACTGGGTGCGGCTGGCCCAGACATTCTTGATCCGCTGAATCTTTAGTTATTTCCGTTAGTCCATACGCCGGAATGCGGGGGTTTTGACCGGGGGTTACTGTCTATTTGCTGCGACCCTCCGGCTGTATCTTGCGTTCATGCGTTTGCCACTCGTTCGCGCTCTCCTCGCCGCCCTCGCCATCGCGGGCGTGAGCGGCTGCGCGACCGTCACCGGCGACGCCACGCAGACCATCAATATTCAGACCGTCGACGCCAATGGCAAGCCGGTTGACGGCATGAAGTGCCGCATCGTCAACGGCTCGGCCGAATATATGGGCGACACACCGCTGTTCGGCTTGAGAGTGCGCAAGTCACCGACGCCGCTGGTGGCCGAATGCAAGCGCAACGGTTATCCGATGACGCGCGCACTCATTATTTCGCGTGCCGACCTCGCGTCCGGATCAACCGCGCAATTGCTGCTGCCCGGCGGCAGCTCGATGCTGATCATCGATCACATTTCGGGTTTCATGTACCAATACCCGCGCTGGGTACGCGTGCAAGTCGGCGCTGACATGATTTTCGACCGCGCCGATGAGAAGGGCCGCGAGCCGACACCCGGCATTGTCACGCGCCAGTTCGACGCGCAGGTGCGCTACGCGAGCGGCGCAACGGACTCGCGCGTCGATTAGGCTCCTGGCTATTGCACCGCTGCGCGGTGCGGCTCCATTAGCAACGTCTGAATGTCGTTCAGCATCACTTCGGGATGCACGAACGCGAGCGAGTAGATCTCGCGCACCACGCCGCTCGAATCAATCAGGAACAACTTCAGCATGTGATTGATCGCGCGTGTCGGCCGACCCGCTGCGTCGCTTTCGATCCGCACGTCCTGCCCGAAGCCGTCCAGCAGCGGCGCGAGCTCGGTCATCGAGCGCGCGGTAAAAAATTGCCATTCGAATCCGGGTGCGTTCCGCAAGCTCTGCGCGTAGCTTCGCAGCGCGTCGGGCGTGTCGTGGGTCGGATCGAAACTGATGCTGACAAAACGCACGCGAGAACGCACCGCTGCGTCGGCCGCGATGCGGTCGCGCAGTCCTTTCATCGTCTGATACGCGAACGGGCAGCCCCAGGGATCGGTGCAGTACGTGTAGAAGAACGTCAGCAGCGTGACTTTGCCGCGTGTGTACGCAGACAGCCGCCGCGCGCCGGCGGCCGCGTTGAACAGCACGGCATCCGGGCATTGCTGGATGCGCTGCAGCTCGTATGTGCCGGCGCGCGTCGGCACGAAATCCATTTGCGGCGCGAGCGCCGGCCCTGGATCCGTCGCCGACCAGACCGGCGCGGGGACCAATGAAATCGCCGCCAGCAATACGCTGGCGCAGCGCGGTGCTTTCAGCACATCAACGCGCGGTTTTGGCGCTGAACTTCATGTGATGCGCGCGTCCCAGCTGCTCCTTCGCGAAATCGACTTCGAACGCCGGCTTCAGCTCCTTGCCGTCCCAGTGAAATGCGCGCACGAACTGCTCGTTGTCGGCACCGCCCTTGTCCCACTTTTCAAGCAGGCTGGACGTGATGTACACGCGCTTGCCGTCCCACGACTGGCTGATCATGTTGACCTGCCGTCCGGTCTGCTTCGCGTAGGTCTGCTTCGGCGCCTCCGGATTGGTGAGGTCGAAGTAGCGGGTCATGCCATCCATGAACGTGTTGACCCAGAGTCCCTTGCCGTCGGCGGTAATCGAGATATCGACTGGCAGCGGAATCTTGCTCGGGTCGCCGATCGTGCCTACGTCCTTCGCCTGCCATTGGCCAGTGCCATCCTGCTTGACCAGCCACAGCTTGGACGTCAGCGCGGTCGCGGTGATCGCCCAGTTGTCGCCGGGATTCAGCGACCAGCGAATCTCGAGCGGGGCGCCCGGCACGCTGAAGATCTGGCGCGGCTGCATAGCCTTCAGATCCCACAGCACCATTGTGTTGCCGAACTTCTTCATCGCGGCTTCGTCTTTGATCAGCCCGCCGATGTCGCGCATGTAATTGTCGCGGCCGGTGAAGCTCGACGTCAGCATCACGTTCTTGCCGGGATTGACCGCGATGTCGTAACCGTAGCCGTCGCCCTGCACGTCGCCGATCTTGCCGGTCGGCAGGTCGTACTTGGCGACGAACCCGCCCTTGTTGTTGTAAACGGCGATTCCGGTGACGCCGCCGTTATCTTTGGTGTTCGACAGCGTGCCGATCAGCATGCGGCCGGGCATCGCGTAAAAGGTATGCGGTCCGACATAACCCGTCTTGGCAGGAAAGTCGGCGATCGTCCTCACCAGCTTGGGCTTGGCCGGATTGCTGCCGACGTCGAACACATAGATCTTGCTGTCGTTCAGCCCGCCCGCCCACAGGTAGCGACGGTCGTCGGTAAATCCCATGTGGTGCGCTTCGCCGCGGCCACCGACCGACACCTTATGCACCACCTTGCCGTAGCTCTTCGAGCTCGGGTTGGCGTCAATCGTCACCAGTTTGTCAAAGCCGTCACCCATGCCTTGGACGCCCAGCGTCCAGACGTGCACGTAGTCTTCCTGCCCCTTGATCAGGCCCGACATGTACGGGGAGTTGCAGGTTTCGTCCGCGCGCGCGGTGCTGAAGGACGCCGTGACGACGAGCGCCACGACGGCAAAGCGCAACGTTTGACGCCTGAGTCGGGATGCGGTTTTCATTGTTGTCTCCTCAAGTCGGTGGGTGCGACAGCAGCCGGTGAATGTTATGCCGTTTTGGTCGCGCCGACGAGCCGCACTCAGGCGTCTGATGCCGACTTCGCCTAAACTTCAAGTGTCTTCTGCTGCGGCTCCCGCGGCTTTCCCCAAATCTAAAGATGTCTGCTGCCACCACCGGCAAGGCGATTCGCATTCGCGGCGCCCGCCAAAACAATCTTCGCAATCTCGATCTCGACATTCCCACCGGGGAACTGATCGTAGTGACCGGCGTGTCGGGTTCGGGCAAGAGCTCGCTTGTGTTCGACACGCTGTACGCCGAGGGTCAGCGGCGTTACGTCGAAACATTCTCTCCGTACGCGCGGCAGTTCCTTGATCGGATGGATCGGCCTGCGGTCGATCGCATCGACGGCGTGCCGCCGGCGATCGCGATCGATCAGACCAATCCCGTACGCACGTCGCGCAGCACGGTCGGCACGATGACCGAGCTGAACGATCACCTGAAACTGCTTTTTGCGCGCGGCGCGCAGCTGTTCTGCCGTGGCTGCGCGCGACCCGTGATCCGCGACAACGCGGACAGCATTTATCGAGACCTCGTCGAGCGTGCGCGGGATGATCCTTCACTTACGCTGACCTTCCCGGTCCCGGTTCCCAAAAACTTCAGCGAAGAAGAGGTGCGTGCGCACCTGGAAGCGCAGGGCTACACGCGCGTCCATCGCGAACGCACGACGGGCGACGGCAAGGTGCTCGACGTCGTCGCCGACCGCTTTCGCGTTTCGAACGCCGAGCGAACGCGCGTCATCGAGGCGCTGGAACGCGCCCTGCGACTGGGCGCCGGCCGCGTTGACGTCCATTCGGGGTCTGGCCCGGAGTTGTTCAGCTACAGCAATGACTTGCATTGCCCGCATTGCGAGATTCACTACGAGACGCCGCACCCGAGCACGTTCTCGTTCAACTCACCTTTGGGCGCATGCGAGACGTGTCGCGGTTTCGGGCGCGTCATCGGTGTGGACTACGGGCTGGTGATTCCGGACGAACGCAAGACGCTGCGCGGCGGCGCGATCAAGCCGTTTCAATCGAAGTCGTTTATCGAGAGCCAGCGCGATCTGGAGAAGTCGGCTACGAAGGATGGCATTCCGCTCGATGTGCCGTATCGCGATCTGACGGCCGAGCAAAGACACTGGGTGATCGACGGCGGCGCCGGCTGGAAGAGCTGGAAAAAGTCATGGCCCGGCGTCTGGTACGGCATCAAGCGCTTCTTCGCGTGGCTCGAGAGCAAGGCGTACAAAATGCACATTCGCGTGCTGCTGTCGCGCTACCGCTCGTACACGCCGTGCCCCGCGTGCGGCGGCGCTCGATTGAAGCCGAATGCGTTGTTGTGGCGAGTCGGCGGTACTGACGAAGCAAACGCCGCGCTCGCCAGCGACGGCAAGTACGTGCGTTACAAACCCGTCGGCGCAACGTGGGGCGGAGATCAACTGCTCGCGCTGCCGGGTCTGTCTGTTCACGATTTGATGCTGCTACCGATCGAGCGCGTCAAGCTGTTCTTCGACTGCGTTGAACTCCCCGCGCCGCTCGATCAAGCGAGCGAAATGCTGCTCGACGAATTGCGGGCGCGGCTGAGGTTTCTGGTCGACGTCGGCGTCGGCTATCTGACGCTCGACCGGCAAAGCCGCACACTGTCCGGAGGTGAAGTGCAGC
>JBGSWX010000273.1:0-1952 GCA_041751695.1 Burkholderiaceae bacterium
CGGCATGGCATCCTGATCGATCCCCACACAGCGGACGGCATCAAGGTCGCGCTCGAGCACATCGATCGCGACGTTCCGATGATCTGCCTTGAAACAGCGCTGCCCGCCAAATTTGCGGAGACGATCATCGAAGCGATCGGCCGCGCGCCCGAGCGTCCCGCTGCCTACGCCGGCCTCGAAGCGAGGCCGCAGCGATTCGAGAAAATGCCGGCGGACGCCGAGCAGGTCAAGGCGTTCATTGCGCGGCATGCATGAAAGCGATCGGCTTAATCGGTTACTCGAACAGTGGCAAGACCACGTTGATCGAGAAGCTGATTCCGATCTTTCGCACCCATGGCCTGGTCGTGTCGGCGGTGAAAAACGCGCATCATGGCTTCGATATGGATCGGCCAGGCAAGGATTCCTTTCGCTATCGGGACGCCGGCGCGCAGCAGGTGTTGATCGCAACCGCGTCGCGCTGGGCGTTATTGAGCGAAACGCCTCGAGGTGCGGCGTCGCTCGACGAGTTGCTCGGCAAGCTTGCGCCGTGCGATCTGGTGATCGTCGAAGGATTCAAGAGCGAGGGCAACATTGCGCGCATCGAAGTGCGAAGAATGGCGAATGCGGAACCACCGATTTTTCCGCACGATTCGAACGTGGTTGCGGTGGCCAGCGATCACGCCGTCGATACCGCGTTGCCGGTGCTCGACTTGAACGACCCCGATAAGATCGCGGCGTTCATCACTGAACTGCTGCACCTGTCGGTGCCGCGGGCCTGATCCATGCTTTCGGTCGAACAAGCACTCGAGAAGTTGCTCTGCGCTGCGCACGCCGTGGCCGACGTCGAATCGGTCGACACGATGCTGGCCGCGGGCCGGGTGCTCGCCACCGAAGTTGTCTCGTCGATCGACGTGCCGCCGCTCGACAACTCCCAGATGGACGGTTATGCGGTGCGCATGGTCGATGTGCGTGCGGTGCCTACCACGCTGCCTATCAGTCAGCGCGTTGCCGCGGGGCAGATCGGCGTAGCGCTGCAGCCGGGGACCGCGGCGCGGATTTTCACCGGCGCACCGATTCCTGCGGGCGCCGACGCGGTCATCATGCAGGAGAAGTGCAGCGCAGTAGGCGATAAGGTGACCTTGAACGAGCAGCCCAAGCGCGGTGAAGCGATTCGCGGCGCCGGCATCGACATCGGGCGTGGACAGACCGTTCTGCAGCCGGGCGTTCGCCTGCAGCCGCAGCACTGCGCGCTCGCCGCGTCGATCGGCTCTGCAAGGCTGACCGTCTTTCGCCGCCTGCGCGTAGCCACGTTTTTCACCGGCGATGAGCTGGTCATGCCGGGCGAGCCACTGCCGCCGGGTCGTATCTACAACTCGAATCGCTTCATGCTGCGCGGCCTGCTCGAATCGCTCGGCTGCGAAGTGCACGATCTGGGCATCGTGCCTGACGATTTGCAGATGACGCGCGATGCGTTGTCGAGTGCTGCGGTGCTCGCCGACCTGATCATCTCCTCGGGCGGTGTGTCGGTCGGTGAGGAGGACCATGTGAAACCCGCCGTGCAGGCCGAAGGCACGCTCGATCTGTGGCAGATTGCGATGAAACCAGGCAAACCGCTGGCGTTCGGCCAGGTGCGCGGCGTGCCGTTCATTGGATTGCCGGGTAATCCGGTATCGAGCTTCGTCACTTTCGTGCTGTTCGCGCGGCCGTTCATCCTGCAGCAACAGGGAAGGGTCGAGCCGTTAAGAACGCTTTCACTGCGCGCCGATTTCGACTGGACCGAATCGAGCCGCCGGCGCGAATTCATGCGGGCACGTTTGAACGATCGCGGTGGACTCGACATTTTTCCGAACCAGAACTCTTCCGTGCTGACCTCGGTCGTGTGGGCCGACGGCTTGATCGACAATCCCGCCGAGCACTTGATACGTGAGGGCGACCTTGTGCGCTTCTTACCGCTGGCGGAGCTGCAGTCGTGA
>JBGSWX010000274.1:0-2335 GCA_041751695.1 Burkholderiaceae bacterium
GATCGTGCAGGACAACGGCCCGGGCATTCCTGATGACGAGCGCGAACGCGTTTTTGATCGCTTCTATCGCGGCCGGGATGCCACCGCCGGCGGCAGCGGCTTGGGCCTGGCGATCGTGCGGCAGATTGCCGAGATGCATGGGGGCAGCGTCACGCTGCGGCCTCGCACTGAGGGCAGCGGTCTGCAAGCGCTGGCAAGCTTTCCGGCAGTGCCTTAAGTTCGCCTTAAGAATCGCCGGCTACCTTTTGCTCAACTTTACTCACTCGAGCAAAGCCGATTCAAAAGTATGCGCATCAAGCGCCGCACCTGCGGCGCTTTTTTTT
This sequence comes from Burkholderiaceae bacterium, assembly GCA_041751695.1. Classification (GTDB taxonomy): domain Bacteria; phylum Pseudomonadota; class Gammaproteobacteria; order Burkholderiales; family Burkholderiaceae_F; genus JACCZX01. The sequence goes on from JBGSWX010000274.1 coordinate 324, forward strand.
GGCACCGTTACGCGGCGTCCGACTCGGTCGAAGCAAAATCGAGTTCCACCTTCGCGCCGGCGGGATCGTGGCAGAACAGCTGCCACGTGTTCGATCCTCGCTGCCTGCGCAAGTCGTAGGGTATGCGGCGCGCGTCGAGCTTGGATTTGACGGCCGGCAGATTCGACGCGGAAAACGCCATGTGATCCAGCACGCCCGCACGTTGTTCGGGCAACTCGCGCCCGGCGATAACATGCAGCACGGCCTGCCCATCGGCATAAAGCCACGCGCCGGGGAACCCGAGTTCCGGTCGCGCGCCCGGCGTCAACCCAAGCAAATCGACATAGAACTCCAGCGTCTTGTCGAGATCGTCGCTGAGCACGGTGAAGTGGTTCATTGCGTGAATCATGGGGGCTCCTAGTCATGCGCGGGCCGGCGGCATTCTAAGCGCCGCATCAATCAACGCATCGGCCATCCAGCGCGCAGTCGCCTGAACTTCACGATCGCTGCAGCCCCAGATATCTTTCAGCACGACGTAGGGCTCGATGCCGAAGATCATCGACAGGCCGCACAGCAGCCGCCTGAATTCGCTTTCGCGCATTTTTGATTTCAGCGGTGCCGCGACGCGCTTCAGGATCGCGACGCGATGTCCTCTTCGGTACGGTTCTTCGTCGATGTGCCCCGAGCGCTCGAGCGCCCAGTGCTCGAGTGACAGCTGCAGCGCTGCCCGCATGTGCGGCTCGAATTGCCGAAAGCGCGGAAACGTCTTGGTAAAAAGTTCCTGCACCCGTTCGCGCCCGTCGGCTTTGCGCGACTCGAAGCGGCGCACCGGTCCGAGGCTCTCGCCGACGATGGCCGATATCAATTGGCTGCGGCTCGGAAAGTAGCGATACGCGGTCGCGCGCGAGACGCCGGCCGCCGCCGCAACCTCGGCGACCGTGACCAGCCGCCCATCCGTGGCCAGCTTCATCGCCTGCGCCAGCAGCAGCCGGTAAGTGCGCCCTCGCACCCCCGCCTCCGGACCGGGCGGCGGAACAGTAGCCTGGACTGGGGACCTGGCCGGCATTTTCTGATTTCTTTGCTGGACGGTGGGCAAGCGACTCGGTATCGTAGCCGCGCAGATGAGACATGTGTCTCATTTTTTTATACCCCACTGCAACAGATCCCACTTAAAGAGGGACGCCAGGGAGACATGCGCATTGCCACCTATCAATGGGGCGGCCGTCGTCACGTCGGTGTGTTGTCGAGCGACGCGCGTGAGATCACTCCGATCGATCTGAAGCGCCGGCAAGAGCAGGTGCAGTCGCGCGGCGCGCAGGCGCTGCTGGAACACCTGGCCGAGGGCAACGAGTTTCCGGCCGTCAATGGAACGCGGTTGCCGCTGTGCGCGGTCACGCTCGAAGCTCCGCTGCCCCGCCCGCGGCGCAATCTTTGGTGCGTCGGGCGCAACTATCGCGCGCACGCGAAGGAGTTGCAGACCACGGTGTTCAAGGGCAGCGAGGCCAAGATCGATCAATGGCCGATTGTGTTCACCAAGGTGCCCGAGTGCGTCGTCGCAAATGGCGATGCGATCCGCCTTCCGGGCGCGGCTGCTTCCGAACAGATCGACTACGAAGCCGAGCTTGCGGTCGTGATCGGCCGCAAAGGCACGAACATTTCCGCTGCCCGCGCGATGGATTACGTTTGGGGCTACACGATCGTCAACGACGTTACTGCACGCGACGTGCAGATGCGGCACGTGCAGTGGGATATGGGCAAGTCATTCGATACGTTTTGCCCGATGGGCCCGTGGCTGGTTGACGCGACCGAGCTCGACGGGCGCGACACGCGCGTGCGGCTGTGGGTCAACGGCGAGTTGCGACAAGATGCACGCACCGTTGACCTGATCTTCGACATCCCGACGCTGATCGAAACAATCTCGCGCGGCATCACGCTCTATCCCGGCGATGTGATCGCGACCGGCACACCCGCCGGCGTCGGCATGGGGATGCAGCCGCAGACGTGGTTGAAGGCAGGAGACACGGTGCGCATCG
>JBGSWX010000275.1:0-2519 GCA_041751695.1 Burkholderiaceae bacterium
CTACGTGGTGGGCGACGACAAACTGCTGATCGTCACGACCGATCGGTTGTCGGCGTTCGACGTGGTGATGAGCCAGCCGATCCCTGACAAGGGCAGGGTGCTCAATGCAATGTCCAACTTCTGGTTCGAGAAACTCGCGCATGTCACGCCCAACCACCTGACCGGCATTGCACCGGAGTCGGTCGTGGCCGAAGACGAAGTCGATCAAGTGCGCGGCCGCGCCGTGGTGGCGATGAAACTGAAGCCGCTGCCGGTTGAAGCGGTCGTGCGTGGTTACCTGAGCGGTTCGGGCTGGAAGGACTATCAAACCAGCGGCCACGTATGCGGAATCGAACTGCCACGCGGTTTGCGGATGGCGAGCAAGTTGCCGGAGCCGATCTTCACGCCGGCCAACAAGGCAGCGCCCGGCACGCACGACGAAAATATTTCGTTCGAACGCATGCAGCAGGTTGTCGGTGCAGAGCTCGCCTGGCGCATTCGTTCGATCAGTCTTGCGCTGTACTCAGCGGCGTCCGAGTATGCAGCCACGCGCGGCATCATCATTGCCGACACCAAGTTCGAGTTCGGCATCGGCCCCGACGGCGATTTGCTATTGATGGACGAAGTGTTGACGGCGGATTCGTCGCGCTTCTGGCCAACCGACCAATATGCCGAGGGATCTTCGCCACCCTCGTTCGACAAGCAGTTCGTACGCGACTGGCTGGAGACGCAGGATTGGAACAAGACACCGCCGCCGCCGGACTTGCCGGCCGACATAGTCGAGAAAACCGCGGCCAAGTATCGCGAGGCGCTGTCGCGGCTGACCGGCAAACGGTGATCGGCGATCAGTGATCGGTGATCCGTACAATTGCGCCGTTAATCGCGAACAGCAAACATGAAACGTGATGGGCATTCCGCGCCGTTGATCGGCGTGCTGATGGGTTCCACGTCCGACTGGGACGTGATGCAGCACGCGTGCGAGGTGTTGAAGGAATTTGGCGTGCGATTTGAAACGCGCGTCGTCTCGGCTCATCGCACGCCCGATGAGATGTTTTCGTACGCCGAAGAAGCGCGCGCGCGCGGATTGAAAGCGATCATTGCCGGCGCGGGCGGTGCGGCGCATTTACCCGGCATGCTGGCTTCGAAGACGCTGATTCCGGTGCTCGGCGTGCCGATTCCTTCCAAGTATTTGCGCGGCGAGGATTCTTTGCTGTCGATCGTGCAAATGCCGAGAGGAGTGCCGGTCGCGACGTTCGCGATCGGCGAAGCGGGCGCTGCCAACGCGGCGCTGTTCGCGCTTGAAATGCTTTCGACGCAGGACGCCGAGCTCGCAACGGCGCTTGCGCAGTACCGCGCCACGCAAAACGAAAAAGCGCGCAACATGACCTTGCCGTTGTAGTTGCGGCCGGAGATGGAGGCGATTCCGCCGGGTTCGTGGCTCGGGTTGCTGGGCGGCGGGCAGCTCGGTCGCATGTTCTGCATGGCCGCGCAATCGCTCGGCTACAAGGTATGCGTGCTCGATCCCGGGCACGACAGTCCGGCCGGCGCAGTGGCCGACCAACACATCGCGGCCGACTATCTAAACGAAGCGGCTCTGGCCGAGCTGGGTCGCCGATGCCGCGCCGCTACCACCGAGTTCGAAAACGTACCGGCCGCTGCGCTCACATTCCTGGCGCGGCACTGCAGCGTCAGCCCCGACGCTGCAAGTGTGGCCATCGCGCAGGACCGAATTGCGGAAAAGCGATTCGTCGCCGCGTGCGGCATCGAGGTCGCGCCGCATGCGGTGATCGAGAACGACGCTGACTTCGAGCAGGCGCATGCGCCGTTGTTCCCCGCGATCTTGAAATCCGCACGCATGGGTTACGACGGCAAAGGGCAGGCGGCGGTCGACTCCGTCGATGCCGCGCGCGCCGCGTGGAGTGCAATGGGGCGCGTGGCTTGCGTGCTCGAGAAAAAATTATCGCTTCGGCAGGAGATTTCTGTCATCGCGTGCCGCGGGCAGGACGGGGCCGCTGCCACCTTTCCGTTGGCCGAGAACGAACACCGCGGCGGCATACTTGCGAGCTCGATCGTTCCCGCGCGGGTCGACGACGGCATCGCCCAGCGTGCGCGCAGCGCAGCGCTTACGCTGGCCGAGCGCATGAATTATGTCGGCGTGCTGTGCGTGGAATTTTTTGTGTTGCACGATCAAACGCTGCTGGTCAACGAGATCGCGCCGCGCCCGCACAACTCGGGCCACTACACAATCGACGCGTGCATCACGAGCCAGTACGAGCAACAGGCGCGCGTGATGGCGAACCTACCGCTGGGAGACGCGACGCAGGTGCTGCCCGCGGTCATGCTCAACGTCTTGGGCGACGTGTGGTTTGACGGTCACGCCGCCAGCGAAGCGATGCGTGAGCCCGACTGGGCGTCGGTGCTCGCGATCGCCGGCGCCAAGCTGCACCTGTACGGCAAGCGCGAGGCGCGCAAGGGCCGCAAGATGGGCCACGTCACCTGCGTGGCGCCTACGTTGGAAGAAGCGATGGCGCGAGCCAATC
>JBGSWX010000276.1:0-1890 GCA_041751695.1 Burkholderiaceae bacterium
GCTCGCGATGTAGCTTCCGTCATGAAATATCAGCGGCGCTCCGCCCGGCGCTTCGAACTGTGATACTTCACCGACCAGGATCAAGTGGTCACCCTCGATGTGCTGGCTGCGATTCACTGCGATCAGCGTGGCGACGCTACCGCTGATGATCGGCAGCTCGTGCGGCCCTGCGTCCCAGTCTGTTCCGACGAAACGATCCACGCCGCGCGACGCGAAGCGTTTGGCAACATCGAGTTGGTCCGCCGCCAGCACGTTGATCGCATAGCGCGCGCAATCGCGGAACGCTGCGAGCGAGCCTGCCTTCAGCGACAAGCTCCACAAGATGAGCGGTGGCTGCAGCGACACCGAATTGAATGAATTGACGGTCAACCCGGTCGGCGCGCCATCCGCGGTGCGCGTGGTCACGATCGTTACGCCGGTAGCGAATTGTGCGAGCGCGTTTCGGTAGTCGGTATGTGCGCGGGCTTGCATCGCGGCAGTTTACGGGTGGAGTCACCTGCGACGGCTGTTATAGAGGCAGGGCACAATGTGCATGCGGACCTATTCATTGGAGAGGAAACATGAGAACACTGCGTGCAATGATTGCAATGGCGATCGTCAGCGTGCTGACCGGCTGCGGGTACAACACGATCGTCACGCAGGAGCAGACGGTCACCGCCGCCTGGTCCGAAGTGCTGAATCAGTATCAGCGGCGCGCCGATTTGATCCCGAACATCGTCGAAACGGTTAAAGGCGAAGCGAACTTCGAACAGACGACGCTGCAGAACGTGATCGAGGCGCGGGCCCGCGCAACGTCGATCCAGGCCACGCCGGAGCTGGTGAACGATCCGCAGGCGTTTGCGCAGTTCACGCAAGCACAAAGCCAGTTGACGTCGGCACTGTCGCGGTTGCTGGTGACCGTCGAGAACTATCCGAATCTGAAAGCGAACGTCGCGTTTCAGGAATTGCGTGCCACGCTGGAGGGAACCGAGAACCGCATCGGGATCGCTCGCAAGCGTTACATCGACGCTGTCGCGCAGTACAACACCACCATCGCTCTGCTGCAGAATTTTCTGGGCAAGATTCTCACCGGGGCCTCGCCGAAGCCGCAGTTTTCGGTGGCGGACGAAGGCGCAATCAGCAAGCCGCCGACGGTGGACTTCGGAACGAAGAAGAAGTAGGGCGTTGCGCATGGGGTTTAGCGCGCGGCATAGAAGCGCGATCGCCGGATTTTTTTGCACGGCGATGTTGCTCGCCGCGCCTGCGCTCGCGCAGCCGCAGGAGTTGCCCAAGGGTCTGGCGCCCTCGGGTTCGTCCGTGCCGACGCCGCCGAGTTCCGATACTTCGAAGCCAGCGGCGCCCGCGCCGACTTTGCCTGACGGCACATTGGCGGTGCCGCCACTGGCACGTGTGACCGACACCGCCGGAGTGCTCGATGGCGCCGCGCGTGCTCAGCTCGAAGCGAAGCTCGCAGCATTCGAGCGAGCACGCGGCGCGCAGATCGCAGTGCTCGTTGTGCCGACTACACAGCCTGAACCGATCGCCGATTTCGCCAACCGCGTCGGCGGCGTATGGAAGATTGGCCGGGCCGGCATCGGTGACGGCGTTTTAATGGTGGTCGCGGTAAAAGATCGCCGCGCATGGATCAGCGTTGCGCGCGCGCTCGAAGGTGCCATACCCGACATCATTGCCGCGCGCATCACGCGCGAGCAAATGGGGCCGCAGTTTGCGAAAGGCGATTACGCGGCGGGGATGAATGCCGGCGTCGATGCCGTCATGCGGCGCATCGAAGGCGAAGGGTTGCCGACTCCTGCCGGCATTCCGCGCGACCGTGTCGATGCCGGTGAAAGCGTGCTGTCCCTGATGATTCCGATCATTCTGGTCGGTGCGTTTGTGAGCGCGATGCTGCGC
>JBGSWX010000277.1:0-1625 GCA_041751695.1 Burkholderiaceae bacterium
ATGTCCGAGCGACTGAGCGCGATTGTCAACATCATGCGCAATGGCTCACAGATCGCGCACGAGCTGACACTGACACGGTGTCAGCGTGGCGCCGATATCGCGCGACAGCTGCGCTTTCCCGACCCGGTTGCCGAAGGTATCCACGGGCTCGACGAGCACTGGAACGGCAGCGGCAAGCCGCAGGGCCTGAAGGCCGATGCCATCCCGATTTACGCGCGCATCGCGTTGCTGTCGCAGGTCATCGATGTATTCCGAACCTCGGACGGGCCCGACGCCGCGATGCGTGAAGCTCGTGCCCGCGCCGGGCAGTGGTTTGACCCCGCGTTGGTGAACGCATTCGAGCGCGTCGCGCGCAATGCTGCCTTCTGGGCGACGCTCGAATCGCAGTCGATCGACCGCGAGGTGCTGGCGCTGGAGCCCGGGAGTTTCAGGTTGCCGCTCGACGACGACTACCTCGACGACATCGCCGCCGCGTTTGGCCAGGTCGTTGATTCGAAGAGTCCATTTACCCGCGGTCACAGCGACCGCGTTGCACTGTTCGCGGAAGGAATCGGAGCGGCGCTTGGCTTGTCGGCGTCTCGCCGTCGCTGGCTCAAGCGCGGGGCGTTGCTGCACGATGTGGGAAAGCTCGGTGTGAGCAATGCGGTACTCGATAAGCCAGGCAAGCTCGACCCGGCGGAGTGGGAGGCGGTGAAGAAGCATGCGGTGTACACCGAGGAAATCCTGTCTCGCATCGGCGCCTTTGGCGAGCTCGCTTTGGTCGCCGCGGCTCATCATGAACGGCTTGACGGCACAGGGTATCCACGGGGCGTTGCGGCAGACGCGATTGCGATTGAGACGCGGATCATCACCACCGCCGACATCTTCGATGCTATCTCGGCAGATCGGCCGTATCGAAGCGCCGTGCCGATACCGCAAACCCTGCAAATGATGGCCGAGAGCGTCGGAACAGCGATCGATCCGTTGTGTTTCGAGGCGCTGAAGGAGGTCGTGGCTGTCTCAAGGTAGTGACCCGTCTTGCGCCCCGTGCGCGCCCCGAGTAACGTGGCTCTTCCTCTGCGGGGAATACAAGGAGACAGTCCATGAAGTTCAGAATTTCAATGTGCGCGGCTGCATTTGCGTCCGTGTTCGCGACCACATCAGTGCTGCCGAGCGTTGCCACAGCGCAGCAGCGCTTTATCACGATCGGCACCGGCGGCGTGACCGGTGTCTACTACCCGGCGGGCGGCGCAATTTGCCGGCTGGTCAATCGCGACCGCGCCAAGCACAACATGCGCTGCTCGGTCGAATCGACCGGCGGGTCGGTAGCCAACGTCAATCTGCTGAAGTCGGGTGAGCTCGAATTCGGCGTTGCGCAGTCCGACGTTCAGTTTTTTGCCACCAAGGGCGACGGCGCTTTCAAGAAAGACGGCGCGTTTTCCGACATTCGCGCAGTCTTCGCGTTGCATCCCGAGCCATTTACGGTGGTCTCGCGCAAGGAATCAAACATCAACAGCTTCCAGGACTTCAAGGGCAAGCGCTTCAACGTCGGCAATCCGGGGTCGGGTACGCGCTCGTCGATGGAAGAGCTGCTTAACGCGATGGGATGGAAGTTGGCGGACTTTTCGCTCGCTTCAGAGCTGCGC
>JBGSWX010000278.1:0-1624 GCA_041751695.1 Burkholderiaceae bacterium
ATGTTGTACAGGGTGCCGAGCATGATGTTGTTCAAAAGCAGCCAGCTCGAGAACGAGAACAACTGCTTACTCGCGGCCAGGCTGAAGCGGGGACGGAATGGGTGCATCCCGTAGCTGAAGAGAACGCCGGCAAAACGCGACACGAGAATTCCGGCGATCAGTGCCCAGTAGCTCTTCAGCGTCAGTGCCAGGGAGATCGTCACCACGAAGCCGACGATCTTTTTCGACAGCATGAACTTGAACTCGGGCCGGAAGTTCATTTCGCGCCGGAAGTTCACGATCCCGATGTTCTCGAATCCCTGCACCAGCCAGGCTGCCGCTAGCACCAGCATCACGGCAGTCAGCCGCGGTTCGTTGAAGAACGCCGCAGCGGGAACAGCGAGCGCGGCGATCACGAGCGCGCAAGCCGCCGCTATCAAGATGTTCAGCGTCCAGGCGGTGTCGTAGTCCTTGCGGTCAGGGTTTGGCTTCTGGATCAGCGCGATATCGAAGCTGAACGTCGTGGCGATATCGATGAACGCGATGATCGACATCGCCATCGCAACCAGACCGAAGTCTGCCGGCACGAGCAAGCGCGCGAGAACGACGACGCTAATCAGCCCGAGCGAACGCTCGGCTAGCTTGAACAGCACCATCCATACGGCACCCTTGGCAATTGCTTGTTTCATCACGATACTAGTGAGGCGCCGCCCCACCGCAGCGCGGGGGCTGGGTGCCCTGATTGTGGGGCAACAACGCGCCCGCGCCGAACCCTAACCGAATTGGCGGGATACTGAAACATGCGAGTGCTCATTACCGGAACTGAGGGCTATATCGGCGCACGCTTGGGGCCGCACTTGTTGGGTCACCGACACGAAGTTATGGGAATGGATTCCGGCTTCTACCGCGACGGTTGTCTTTACCTCGACCCTTTGGCACAACCGGTGGGACCGCGCACGATGTACAAGGATCTGCGCGCTGCGGAGCCGGCGGACTTTGAAGGCTTCGATGCTGTCGTGCATCTGGCTGAGCTCTCCAACGATCCGCTGGGAAGCAACCGGCCCGAATTGACTTTCAATATCAATCATCAGGGTTCGGTGCGGCTGGCGCAGATGGCGCGCGAGGGTGGCGTTCGGCGTTTCGTTTACGCCTCGTCCTGCAGCGTTTACGGCCTCGGCACAGGCGAGTTCCTCGACGAATCGTCGCCGACCAATCCACAGACGCCTTACGCGCAATGCAAAGTGCTGGTTGAGCGCGACCTGGCGCCGATGGCGAGCGGCGCCTTCTGCGTGACGTTTCTGCGCAACGCCACCGCGTACGGGCCGTCGCCGCGGATGCGGTTCGATATCGTGTTGAACGACCTGTGCGCGCTCGCGTGGACGCGCAAGAAAGTGGCGATGACGAGCGATGGCACCCCATGGCGACCGATCGTTCATGTGGAAGACATTTGCGAGTCGATTCGCTGCACGCTCGAAGCTCCGGCCGATGCGGTAAACGGTGAGGTCTTTAACGTCGGCCGGACCAGCGAGAACTACCGCATTCGGGAAATCGGCCAGATCGTTGCCGATGTCTTTAACGGCTGCGAGCTGTCCGTGGGTCCGCCAAGCGGTGACAATCGGAGCTATCGCGTTTCCTTCGACAAGAT
>JBGSWX010000279.1:0-1982 GCA_041751695.1 Burkholderiaceae bacterium
AGCGCCGGTGCAGACGTGCTCGTACTCGAGCGCGATGCGGCGCCCAGTGGTGCCACCGCGAGCTCATCGGGCATGGTGCCCGCCGCCGGAACGGTCGAGCAGAAGGAACGCGGCATCACCGATACGCCGCAACGATTTGCCGACGATATTCAGGCCAAAGCCAATGGTTGTGCTGATGCGGCGCTGGTCGCGGCATTGACCAATGCGTCGGCGCAGGTGTTGGAGTGGCTGACCAAGCAGCACGGAATCCGGTTCGAGCTGGTCGAAGGCATTGCTCCGGGCCATTCACTTTCGCGCATGCACGCGTTGGCCGATCGCGGCGGCGCGACGTTGCTGTCTTCGTTGTACTCGGCGCTCGGCACGCGAGGCGTGCGTTTGGAATCCTCGGCACACGTCACCGATCTGGTGGTCGACGACGCGCAGTGCATCCTGGCGGTTCGCTACCTGCGCGATGGCAGGACCGAAACGGTCGGCTGCAAGTCGCTGGTACTCGCGTGCAACGGCTTTGCGGGCAACAAGGCGCTGGTGGCGCAGTACCTGCCTGATGTTCGCGGGTTGCCCTTCGCGGGGCACGACGGCAGTCAGGGCGACGCCATTTCATGGGGCGCTGCGCTCGACGCCCAACTGGCCGATATCGACGGCTTTCTCGCGCACGGGGCCGTGGTGCTGTCGCAGCGATTGCCGTTGCCGTGGTCGCTGATGACCGAGGGTGCGGTGCAGGTCAATCGCGACGGCGAGCGCTTCGTCAACGAGCACGAAGGCTATTCAGAGTCGGCCCTGTTCGTGCTCGCGCAGCCGGGCGGATTGGCATTCATGATCTACGACGAGCGCGTGCACGAGATCGGGCTGATGATGCCGAACTACGCGACTGCCGTTACAACGGGCGTCATCAAACGCGAAACGAATCTGCGTGACTTGGCTGAACAGCTCGGCGTGCAACGCGACGGGCTGGAAGCGACGATCGCGCTGGTGAATGCGCTGGCGTTCGACAATGCGTCCGACGAATTCGGGCGCGAGTTTCGTACGACGCAGATGCTGCTGGGACCGTACTACGGCGTGCCGGTAACGGGTGCGCTGCTGGGAACCGAAGGCGGGCTGGCGATCGACACAGCCGGGCGCGTGCTGCGCAAAAACGGATCGCCGTTTGCCAATCTTTTTGCCGCCGGCGGCGCAGCGCGCGGCGTGTCGGGCGATGCGGCCGGCGGATATCTTGAAGGCAACGGACTGTTGACGGCGGTGGTCGGTGGCTATATCGCCGGCAACAGCGCGGCGTCGTCGGTCGTCAGTTGATCTATAGCGGAGGCAACGCGCGCGGCTTGCGCTGCTCGTCGGTGGCGACGTACACGAGCGTTGCCTCCGTCACCTTGACCACCTCTTTCTGCAGGCGATTGCGTTCGACATAGACCTCGACATCCACGGTGATCGACGTGGTGCCGATCTTTGCGATATCGGCGTAGAAACTGACCAGATCGCCGACAAACACTGCCTGCCTGAAAAGAAACGATGTCACCGCAACGGTTGCCACGCGCCCGCCGGCGCGGCGCGCCGCCGGAATGGCGCCGGCCACGTCCACGTACGACATGATCCAGCCGCCGAATACATCGCCGTGCACGTTGGCATCGGCCGGCATCGGCATCATGCGCAACATTGCTACGCGGTCGGTAGGAAGCTGAACGGATTCGGGCATCGGTGTGCTGAGATAATCGGCCGATGCGAAGACTACCCGCACGCCGGTTTTGCGTGCTTTTGTATCTTGTCCGGGCGCGCGGCCGCCCGAAGCCCGGACAACTTACTAATCGTTCGACATGCACGTGCGATTGCGAAGCAATCGCGTACATGTCGAACGCATAAACCATGCGCTGGTCTGCCCCGACAGAGGCACTGCCGTCCGATCGTGCCGAGCGCAACGACTGGAAAGCGCTCAAGACACTGCTGCCGTACCTGTGGGCCTACAAAGGCCGGGTGTTGTTTGCACTCGCCTG
>JBGSWX010000280.1:0-2414 GCA_041751695.1 Burkholderiaceae bacterium
GATGGCGAGCGCGCCGGGCAGACGGTCAAAACCACACTGTTCCCGATCACAATGCAAGGCAAGCGGCTCGGCGTACGGATGGGGCCGCCGAAGTTGGGCGAGCACACGCGCGAGCTGCTGAAAGACATCGGTTACTCGCAACAGAAAATCGATACGCTGCTAGCACAGGCAGTGATCGCCTAGTTGAACAAGGAGACAGCAATGAAGATCGCACCCCACGCATCGAAGCGCCGGACATTGATCGGTTTGACCGGACTCGCGCTGGGAACATCCGCGCTTTGGTCGCGCGTCGCGCAAAGCCAGAGCAAGGTCGTCCGATTCATCCTGCCCGTGGCCACCGCGTCGGGCGTCGACACCATTACTCGCGCGGCGTCGCCGGCGCTGTCGGCAGCGCTGGGATCATCCGTTGTGGTCGAAAATCAACCCGGCGCCGGCGGCATCGTCGGTACCTCGGCGATGATCAAGTCACCGCCCGACGGCACCACGCTGAGCATCGTCTCCAATAACCACGTGATTTATCCGAGTGTGTACAAGTCGTTACCGTTCGACCCGATCAACGACATCACACCGATCGCGGTGATCGGCTCGACACCCATCGTATTCGTCGTCAATCCGAAAGTACCCGCAAAGGACGCGAAAGAGCTGGTTGCGCTGCTGAAAGCGAAGCCCGGTGGCTACAACTATGCATCGTCGGGCAACGGCACGATCCTGCACTTGGCCGCTGCAATGTTTTTCGATGAGGCCGGTGTGACTGCGACGCACGTGCCGTACAAGGGCGTCGGCCCGATGCTGACCGACCTGATCGGTGGTCAAGTCGAGATGGGGACGCTGTCGCTGCCGTCGATTCAGCCGCATCTGAAGAGCGGGGCACTGCGCGCAATCGGCACCGGCACCGCAACGCGCCTCGCCGCTGCGCCGGATATTCCGACGATGACCGAGCAAGGCATGCCAGGCTATCTGGTCGAAGGATGGTTCGCTGTGATCGGCCCGGCCAAGATGTCGGCGGCCGACGTGAAGCGAATCAATGCGGCGTTCGTGACTGCGTTTGCCTCGCCCGAGGTGCGCGAGACGATGGCCAAACAAGGCAACACGATCAACGTCAGCACGCCGGAGTTCGCCGCGCAGTTTTTCCGCGGCGAACTGGGGAAGTACGCGAAGCTCGTCAAGAAGGCGGGAGTCGAGCTGCAGTAGCAAGTCTGAAGGGGAGCCGCAGTAGCGTGACCTGTACCAAGTATTTCACCCTCCCTGGATGACCGAGCAATCACGCTCGCCGCTGAGATTTCGTCCACTCCGCGTCGCTGGGGAATCCATCGATCGCGAACTGGACGATGTAATCACCGACCAGTTTGTTGTGCCGTTTATGGCCGCCATGGTTGCATTCGCCATGGCGGCCATGGAATGGTTGCGTCATTTCACAGACACGAAGCCTAGTCCCTGGCCGCTCACCGTAATTGCGGTCTGCCTGGCGCTTTTCGCGTTCATTAAATACCGCGGAGCGCTGAAGCGCATACATTCTTTGCGACTGGGGCAGTTAGGAGAGCGCGCGGTGGCGCAGTATCTGGAATGATTTCGAGTCAAAGATTTCTTTGTGTTTCACGACGTGCCCAACGGAGACGCGAACATCGACCACGTGCTGATCGGCCCTCGCGGTATCTACGTGATCGAAACAAAGACGCTGTCGAAGCCCGTGCGTGGCGATTGCAAAATTACAGTCATCGCGGGTCGCGTTGCTGCCAACGGCAATGTAATGGACCGCGATCCCATCACGCAAGCCAAGGCGCAAGCGCGGTGGCTGTACAACTTCCTAAGCGAAACTCAGTTCAAATGCTTTGTGCAGCCGGTGGTCGTCTTTCCTGGCTGGTACGTCGAGCCCTTCGACATGAAGAGCGTCGGCGTGTGGGTAATTGAACCCAAAGGGCTGGACGGCTTTATCGAGCGGCAAGCAACCTCTATCGATCGTGCCCAAGTAAAAGCGATGGCATCAGCGCTTTCAAGTTATATAAGAAATCAAAGCGCGATCTGAGAACATTCCCCGGCACGCGTCGACTACATTTCTAACCGTGCATCCATCGTGATCTTCGCCTTGAGCACCTTTGACACCGGGCAGCCTTCCTTCGCCCTGTTCGCGACCTGCTCGAATTTGGTTTTGTCCGCACCGGGGATTTTCGCGACGACTTTCAAGTGACTCGCCGTGGTCTCGAAGCCCTCGCCGACCTTGTCGAGCGTGACTTCGGCGTGCGTTTCGATTTTCTCCGGGATCATGCCCTCGTTGCCGAGCATCAGCGACAGCGCCATTGAAAAGCAGCCGGCATGCGCGGCGCCGATCAACTCTTCGGGGTTGGTGCCCTTGCCGTTCTCAAAGCGTGACTTGAAGCCGTAGGGCGCATCGCGCAGCACGCCGGTTTCGGTGGAGA
>JBGSWX010000281.1:0-3234 GCA_041751695.1 Burkholderiaceae bacterium
AGATCATCGTCGCCAGCTCCTGCTTTTGTTGATCCGGCGCGTCTGCCTTGGCGAGCCGCTCGTACTGCTTGAACAGCTTCTTCACTTTCGCGTGATCAGCAGTCAGCTGCGCAATCGCTTCGTTCTTGCTCGTCTTGGTCGCGCTGGAAGCGCGCGGCGCTGATTTGGTGGCTGATCTTGCTTTGGAAGGTCGCTTCGATACTGATTTCTTGGCTGCCATGATTCTCTCCTGTAACACCTATTCGACCCGCGTTCGGCGGGGCTTGCTTTGCGAGTCCGTGCAACGTCTATGCCTGAGTTCGATAAAGCCAATTAAACCAACGGCGGGTCAACTTGCCGTTCGAAGTGGCGATGTCGCGCAATCGCTTTAACGAATGCTTGAGCGACGGTCGCGTTGTCCTGCCCGCTGACCACCAGCATTCCCGGATCGGCGCCGCCATTGGGCAACTGGCGGGGAATCCCGGCCGCTTCGAGTAACGCGCTCGCACCTTCAAGCGCGAGGATCGGCTTGCAATGCCGGTACTGATTCTTGATGAAGTCCATCGCCTGCCCGCTTTTCAGCAGCGAATTGATCGCCGCTTTCCCACTTGGCAGCACCACCGCGTCGAACACCACCGACGGCGCGGTTTCGAGCGTGGCTTCGGCTTCGATGCCGTTGCCGGCGCTTGACTGCACAGGGCCCAATCGGGGGCCTACGTATTTGGCGACCGCCCCCTGCTCGATCAGAGCATTACGGATCGCTTGCGAGGCAGCGCCATCGACGCCGTCGGCGACCAGAAACGCGACGCAGCGTGTGCGAATCGACCCATCGCCGGGGCGCGCGGTCAGCGACAACGTCGGCGAATTTGTCACTTCGGGCTTGGTCGGCTTCGCGAGCACGCGGGGCAGTGCCTCCGGAAGTTTTAGGCCGAGTCCCTGTGCCACGCGCGACGCGAGCTGTTCGTCGACGTTTCTAAGGCCGGCCACCATGCGCGCCCTGATCGCCGGCGTCTCTACCTTGGTCAGCTCGAAGCGGAACGCCTCGACGATATGGTTCTGCTCGACCGGCGTCTGGCTCTTATAAAACAACGTCGCCTGCGTGTAATGGTCGGCGAATTTTTCGGGTTTGCCGCGCAGCTTGTCCTCGTGCAGCGGCTCGGGAAACGACACGAACCCGATTTTGCCGGCCTGGAACGGACAGCCGCCGCCAAGCGAATTCGGCTCGTACGACACGCGCCCGCGCGGAATCGCGCTTTGATGCATCGCGTCGCGTTGATTGTTATGTACCTGCGCAACCGGCGCGTTGATCGGCAACTGATGGAAGTTCGGTCCGCCGAGGCGGCTCAACTGCGTGTCAAGGTACGAATGGTTGCGTCCCTGCAGCAGCGGGTCGTTGCTGAAATCGATGCCGGGGATGATGTGATGCGTCGCAAAAGCCACCTGTTCGGTTTCGGCGAAGAAGTTGTCCGGGTTGCGGTTCAGGACCATCCGGCCGACGGTGCGCAGCGGCACCAGCTCTTCCGGCACGATCTTGGTCGGGTCGAGGACGTCGAAGCTGAACTTCTCGGCTTGCTCTTCGCTGAAGATCTGCAACGCGAATTCCCATTCCGGGTACGCGCCGCGTTCGATCGCTTCCCACAGATCGCGGCGATGAAAGTCGGCATCGGCGCCGTTGACCTTGACCGCTTCGTCCCACACCACCGAGTGCGTACCGAGCACCGGGTTCCAGTGAAACTTGACGAACACCGCCTCACCCTTCGCGTTGACCAGGCGGAACGTGTGCACGCCGAAGCCCTGCATCATTCGATAGCTGCGCGGGATCGCGCGGTCCGACATCACCCACATCAGCATGTGCGTGATCTCGGGCATCAAGCTCGCAAAATCCCAGAACGTGTCGTGCGCGCTGGCCGCCTGCGGCATCGCGTTGTGCGGCTCAGGCTTGACCGAGTGCACCAGGTCCGGAAACTTCATTGCGTCCTGAATAAAGAAGATCGGGATGTTGTTGCCGACCAGATCCCAGTTGCCTTGATCGGTGTAGAACTTGACCGCGAACCCGCGCACGTCGCGTGCAAGGTCGGGCGAGCCGCGCTCTCCGGCCACCGTTGAAAAGCGCACGAACACCGGCGTGCGTTTTCCGGCTTTGGCAAACGGCGCGGCCATCGTCAGATCGGTGAGCGCTTCGGTGCACTCGAAGTAACCGTGCGCGGCCGAGCCGCGCGCATGCACGATGCGCTCCGGAATGCGCTCGTGATCGAAGTGCGTGATCTTCTCGCGCAGGATGAAGTCTTCGAGCAGCGTCGGCCCGCGCAAGCCCGCCTTTAGCGAGCTCTGGTTATTGGCGATCACCGTGCCCTGATTGGTCGTCAGCGCGCGACCGGCAGAATCGACGCGCACGTTTTCGAGCGGCGCGTTATTCGGATTCACTCTCGCCTCGGCGGCGGCGCCGGTTTTGTCGTTGACGTTGCTTTCGGAAAGCGTGCTGGCCGACACGTCGCTCGATGGCGGGTCTTCGGTTTGGCCACGCGGGGGATTCAATGCACCTTCGCGACCTATTTCACCCGCTTTGCCCTTGTTTGAAGGAAACGACCGTGCGAGCGCTTCGGTGCCGGCCATCTTTTTCGCGAGCCGGCTTGCGGCTTCCTTGGCCTGAATGTCGGGCTTGTCACCCGCCATCGCGCGGCTTTGGGGATTGGGCCGCTCGCTCGATGTGGAGGGCGGTGATTTGCTGCCGGAGTTTTTGGTCGCCATAGGTGTTCCTGACTGAATATTGAGACGGGATGTAGCGCTAGCAGGCGGCATGCCGCCACGCGCATTGAGTTGTTTCTGCTTCAAAAAAAAAAGCAGCCCCGCCGAAGCGGAGCTGCTTGATCAAGCTGATTTGCCTAGCGGGTGTGCCTAGTACTCGGTATCCCAGCCGGCTCGTGCAGAACGTTTGGCTTTTTCCCAGCCCAGACGCGACTTGCCTTTCACATTCTCATAGTCGCGCGCTAGCGAGTGCTCGACTTCGTCGAAACTGCCGGTCGTATTGCGTGCACGCGCGTCGGCGCCCAATTGATAGCTGGGTTTGTAGTCGTCGTACGTCATGCCGCTTTCAAAGTACGGCTCGCGCTCGTAACGGCCACTCCAATGCGAATCGACCACGGTGGGGTCGATACTTTCTGCCACCGCTTTGCCGGCTAGGCCGCCGGCCACTGCACCGATCGCCGCGCCCACTACGGTGCCGACGGGGCCCGCAGCCAATGTTCCAGCCAGCGC
>JBGSWX010000282.1:0-2810 GCA_041751695.1 Burkholderiaceae bacterium
GAGTTCAACCTCGTGTTCGATCGCGGCACGCTGTTCGGCCTGCAATCGGGTGGGCGCACCGAATCGATCCTGATGTCGCTGCCGCCGCTCGTGCACTGGAAATACGACTGGCGGCCCGAGCCCGGAACGCCCGAGGCGCGGTTGTATTCGGATTTTCTGCGTCCGCGCGAATGGGCGTGACGGGTTCGCCGATCGGACTGCTCGGCGGCAGCTTCGATCCGATTCACAACGGTCATCTGCAACTGGCACGCGACGCGCTTAAGCATCTACCGCTGCAGGAAGTGCGCTTCATTCCCGCTGCGCTGCCCTGGCAGAAGGGTCCGATGACCGCCGCCGAACATCGTGCGCAGATGGTCCAGTTGGCGATCACTGGCGAGCCGCGCTTTGCGCTCGACATGCGTGAGATCGAGCGCGGCGGCGTGACTTACACCATCGACACGCTGCAAGCGCTGCGCTCGCAGTTGCCTGACCGCCCGCTCGTGTTGATCATGGGCTCAGACCAGTTTGTGCGCTTCCAGACGTGGCGCGGTTGGAAGGAAATCGCTGATACCGCGCACATCGCCGTCGCGCAGCGTGCCGGTGCCCCACCCTCGCCAAGCCCGGCCTCCCGTGGGCGACGCGATGAGCCGGCTTCGCTGGCATCGAAAACAGGCGGCAGTATCGTCGAATTCGAGATGACGCCGTCGGATGCATCGGCCACCGAGGTTCGGCGTTTGCTCAACGAACCGCCATCAGCCGAAAAGGCGCAGCGCCTGTCCGCGATGGTCCCCGAAGTAGTGCTCGACTATATTGATTCGCACCGTTTGTATCGGAACTAATTTGGAAATCAGAAAGCTGCAACGACTCGTCGTCGACGCGCTCGAGGACGTCAAAGCGCAGAACGTCGAGGTCTTCAATACCGCTGAGCTATCGGACATGTTCGAGCGCGTCGTGATCGCCAGCGGCACATCCAACCGCCAGACCCGTGCGCTCGCATCGTGGGTGGTCGAGAAGGTGAAGGAAGCCGGCGGCGACATCGTCAGCGTCGAGGGCGCGGACGCCGGCGAATGGGTGCTGGTCGACTGCAACGAGGTGATCGTGCACATCATGCAACCGGCCTATCGCGCGTACTACAACCTGGAAGAAATATGGGGTGGCAAACCGGTGCGCCTCAAGTCTGCCGTCGCAGCGACGAAAAAGTCCTCAGGCACCGCGAAAAAGGTGGTGCCGCGCAGGAAGCGATGAGAATCACGGTCATCGCGGTCGGTCAGCGCCAACCGGCGTGGGTCGATGCAGCGGTTGACGACTACCTCGCGCGTTTTCCAAACGAGTTCAAAGTGGATCTGAAGCAACTGAAAGCTGAGAGCCGCAGCGGCAACGTCCCTCTGGCCCGCGCGTTGGCCGCGGAGGCAGCGCGCATCCGTGCCGCAGTGCCCGGCGGGGCGCTGCTGATTGCGTTGGACGAACACGGCAAAGACTGGAGCACGCAGCAACTGGCCGAGCATCTGCAGCGCTGGCGCGATGCATCCGAAGAGGTTGCCTTCGCAATCGGCGGCGCCGACGGACTCGACGATGCCATCAAGGCCGACGCTCGCCTGCGGGTGCGGCTCTCCAGCATGACGCTGCCGCACTCACTTGCGCGCGTCGTGCTTGCAGAACAGCTCTATCGCGCCTGGTCGATGCTGGCCGGGCACCCATATCACCGCGCTTAGACGAGATATCCGATGCCAGGCGCGCTCTACCTTGCCTCACGCAGCCCGCGCCGGCGCGAGCTGCTGAAACAGATCGGCGTGAAGTTCGACCCGCTGCTGCTCAGGCTCGCCAACCCGCGCGGTCCCGACGTCGATGAGTCGCAGCACGACGGCGAGTCGTGCACCGACTACGTCGAGCGCACCGCGCGTGAGAAGGCCGCCTTCGGACTCGACGTGTTGCGCATGCGGTCGATGCTGTATCGGCCGGTGCTTTCGGCCGATACCATCGTCATCGTCGACGGCAGCGTGCTGGCGAAACCGGCCAACGCGGAGCAGGCGGGCGAATTCATGCGGCAGCTTTCAGGCCGCACGCACGAAGTGCGCACGGCGG
Organism: Burkholderiaceae bacterium; assembly: GCA_041751695.1. Classification (GTDB taxonomy): domain Bacteria; phylum Pseudomonadota; class Gammaproteobacteria; order Burkholderiales; family Burkholderiaceae_F; genus JACCZX01. The sequence continues at coordinate 2,062 of JBGSWX010000282.1, forward strand.
TCGCGCTCGCGATGGAAGGCTCGCTGACCACGGCGACTTCGGTTTCAACGGTGAGTCTGCGCGCGCTGACCGAAGACGAGATCACGCGTTACTGTGCGACGGCCGAACCGTACGACAAGGCCGGCGGCTACGCGATTCAGGGACTCGCTGCGATATTCATCGAGCGAATCGAGGGTAGCTATTCGGGGGTGATGGGTTTGCCGTTGTTTGAAACGGCGCGACTGTTGTCGCAGGCGGGCCTAAAAGTGCTGTGACGCAAAGCAAGAGGACGGCGAGCTGCCGCCATCCTCTTGTGACGCTGTTGTCCGCCGGGCTACTTCTTCATCTTGTCTTTGGCCATCATTTCGGTGCACATGGTGTCTTTCTTCGCATCCTTTTTCGCGGCGTCTTTTTTCGCCATCGCCATGTAATCGTTGCATTCCGTCATGGTCATTGGCTTCATCGCGTCGTCCTTCATGGGCGCCTTTTTTGCGTCCTGAGCAGCGACGCTTCCTGCGGCAAGGGCCATACACGCGCACAACAATGGGGTGACAAAGGTCTTCATGGTTATCTCCTGGTTGTTGGTGAAAATTGCGGCTTGACACGCCCGGCCTCTCTCAGCCGAGGAACATTTTACCTGCGTCTGAGCATAACTCGGTGCGGCGCAGGTTTTCAAGGGGCGGTATCCCTGCTGCGCTACCCTCGCACCGATGGAAGACATCCTCATCAACATCACTCCCCAGGAAACGCGCGTAGCGGTACTGCTCGCC
>JBGSWX010000283.1:0-3477 GCA_041751695.1 Burkholderiaceae bacterium
AAGGGCCGAAATGCGCCCCCGCTCGTCTGCGCCTCGCGGCGCCATGCGTCGTTGCAAATGCTCGCGATACTCCTTGGTATCGCTGCGCTTTGCGCCTAGCCTGGCGCCGCGCTGCGCAGCCGCTCGGATGCGATTTAACCCTTCCACTGGACTAGGCGGTCTGCGCGGCGTCGTCCACCGGCGTCTTGCTATCGGCCGCCTTGGAGGCGGCATCTTCAACAGGCACCGCCGCCGCTTTCTTGCGCGAGCGGCGTCCAATTTGCGCCATCGCGTGCTGCGCCGCCTCGAAGGCGTGCTTGGCGGCCGATTGTTCGGCCGCGCGCCGGCTCTTGCCGCTGCCGCGCACGCTGATCTCGAGCTTCGGAATCGAACACTCGACTTCGAATTCCTGGTTGTGCGCGGCGCCGCGCGTCTCAACCACCGTGTACACCGGCAGTGCGATTCGCTTGCCCTGCAGGTACTCCTGCAGCAGCGTCTTGCTGTCCTTGCCCAGCGTCTTGGGATCGACCGTTTTCAGCACCGGTTCGAACAATTTGCCGATGACTGCGCGCGCCGCATCGAATCCCTGGTCGATAAAAATGGCGCCAATAATCGCTTCCATCGTATCGGCCAGGATCGACGGTCGCCGAAAGCCGCCGCTCTTCATCTCGCCTTCACCCAGCCGCAGAAAATCCGCCAGCACGAGCTTTTCGGCGATGTCCGCCAGCGATGACTGCTTGACCAGATTCGCGCGCAGGCGCGACAAATCACCTTCGTCGAGCCGGGCGTACTTGGCGAACAACAGTTGCGCTACCGCGCAGTTCAAAACGGCATCGCCAAGGAATTCGAGGCGCTCGTTATGCACGGCACCGCGGCTGCGGTGCGTCACGGCCTGCTCGATCAGCGCGTGCTGGACGAAGGTATAGCCGAGGCGCTCTTCAAGCGCCGTCAATTCCATCGGGAGCTGCTCGCCTTCGCATGCGTATTACCTACGGTATGTCCTTGCGCTGCCGATCGCGCGTGGTGCCGGAAAAGTCGATCACCAGCGATACATTGTCCAGCACTGGGACCTTCTTCGCATACGCGTAGCTGATGACGACACGATCGCCTTCCTTCGTGATGTCGAGGTCGCGGCTGGTGATCGACGTGATGTCGTCGATCGTCGCATGGCGGTCGAACGCGGCCTGGATCTCACGCACCGTCGTGCCCTCGTTCTTGATCTTCTGCACCGCGCGTTCAATGGCGATGTATTCGACCACCGCCGGGACCACCTTGAACCCGAGCGCGATCAGCGCCACCACGATGATGCCGACCAGGAAAAGCCCGATCAGACTGAGCCCCCGCTGCCGGTTTGCCGCTGCCCTGATCGCACGTCTATTCGTCATTTTTTTCAGCATATTCTCAGCAAAATTATCAGCAAATTCAGCGTTCTGCCGTTTCCGGCTAGCGAAAGCCACCCACCCGCCCGATATTGCCAAAATTCATCCAGATGAAGAAGGCTCGGCCCACAATGTTTTCGTCTGGTACGAATCCCCAGAATCGGGAGTCCTCGCTGTTGTCGCGATTGTCGCCCATCATGAAATAGTGCCCGGCCGGCACCGTACAGACCACCCCGCTCCCGCTGTATTGGCAAGCCCCGGGGTGAGTGTTACCGGGTGCCTCCCGTCCCACCCCCGCTGACACGGAGTCATCGACGATGAGGCGGTGCGTAGTATCGCCCAGCCGCTCGCTGAACTGCGGGTAAGAACGCATCCGTTCGGCGTCGTAATACGGCTCAATTTTGTCGATCGGAACCCGCTGGCCGTTAATCGTCAGCTGCTTGTTGACGTATTCGACCCGGTCGCCCGGCAGGCCCACCACGCGTTTGATGTAATCCTGGGTCGCGTTCAGCGGGTAGCGGAACACCATCACGTCGCCCCGCTGCGGCTTGCCCAGAGCGACGACTTCCTGATTGATGACCGGCAACCGGATTCCGTATTCGTACTTGTTGACCAGAATCAAATCGCCGATTTCGAGCGTCGGCACCATCGAGCCCGATGGGATGCGGAACGGCTCGAACAAGAACGAGCGCAGCAGAAACACCGCCAGAATCACCGGAAAAAAGCTCGCGGTGTATTCGAGCCACGCCGGCTGACGCACGGTGCCGTCTTCGAGGCTCTTGCGCTCCTGTTCGACGATGGGCTCATGCCGGTCGAGCGCGGCGCGGTTGCGCGCGTCAAAGTCGTTCAGCAGCCGCGTGGCGCGCGCGCGGCGCTGCGGACGAAACACGAGCTTGTCGGCCGCGTACAGCACGCCGGTAAACACTGTCAGTACGAACAGGATCAACGCAAAGTTCATTTATCTTCCACCTGCAGGATGGCGAGAAATGCTTCCTGCGGGATTTCAACGGTGCCCACCTGCTTCATCCTCTTCTTCCCCGCCTTTTGTTTTTCGAGCAGCTTCTTCTTGCGCGTGATGTCGCCGCCGTAACACTTCGCCAGCACGTTCTTGCGCAGCGCCTTGACGTTCTCGCGCGCGATGATATTGGCGCCGATCGCCGCCTGGATTGCCACGTCGTACATCTGGCGCGGAATCAGCTTGCGCATCTTGGCCGCGATCTCGCGGCCGCGATACATCGCGTTGGCACGGTGCACGATGGCAGAAAGCGCATCGACCCGGTCGCCGTTGATCAGAATGTCGACCTTCACCACATCGGCTGGCCGGTGTTCCTTGAAGTCATAGTCCATCGAAGCGTAACCGCGTGACACCGACTTCAACCGATCGAAAAAATCCAGCACGATCTCGGCCAGCGGCAGATCGTAAGTCAGATGCACCTGCCGGCCGTGATACGCCATGTTGGTCTGCACGCCGCGCTTGCCGGTAGCCAGCGTGATCACCGGCCCGACGTACTCCTGCGGTACGAAGATCGTCACGCTGACGATCGGCTCGCGAATCTCTTCGATGCGCGCAGGATCGGGTAGCTTCGACGGATTCTCGATCGACAGCAGCGTTCCATCGCGCAGCACGACTTCGTACACCACCGACGGCGCGGTGGTGATCAGCTGCATGTCGTACTCGCGCTCGAGCCGCTCCTGCACGATGTCCATGTGCAACAGGCCCAGGAACCCTGCGCGAAAGCCGAAGCCCAGCGCTTGCGATACCTCGGGCTCGAAGTGCAGGGCCGAGTCGTTCAATTGCAGCTTGGTCAGCGCATCGCGCAGCGCTTCATACTGATTCGCCTCGACCGGAAACAGCCCGGCAAAGACCTGCGGCTTGGCCTCCTTGAAACCCGGCAGCGGCAACACAGCAGGCTTGGCGACGAGCGTGATCGTGTCGCCGACGTGCGCGTCGCGCAGCTCCTTGATGCCGGCGATGACAAAGCCCACTGCGCCGGCCGACAATTCGTCGCGGGCGCGCGACTTCGGCGTGAACACGCCCACCTGCTCGACCAGATGTGTGGCGCCGCTGGCCATCAGCAGAATCTTGTCGCGCGGCTTGATCACTCCGTTGAACACGCGC
>JBGSWX010000284.1:0-6396 GCA_041751695.1 Burkholderiaceae bacterium
CGCGGCCGGCGTCGCTCACGAACTTAGTGTCGATGCGGTACAGGTCGAGCGCGCGGCGCGGCTGGCCAAGGCCGACCTGCGCACGCTGATGGTCGGTGAGTTTCCGGAGTTGCAGGGCGTGATGGGTGAGTACTACGCGCAGCATGACGGCGAAAACGCTGAAGTCGCGCAGGCGATTGCCCAACACTATCTGCCGCGCTTCGCCGGCGACGCACTGCCGCAGGGCGCGGTGGGCGTTTGTGTCGCACTGGCCGACAAACTCGAGACGCTGGTCGGATTGTTCGGCGTCGGCGAGAAGCCCACTGGGGAAAAGGATCCGTTCGCGTTGCGCCGGCATGCGCTCGGCATCTTGCGCATGCTGATCGAGAAACGGCTTGCCTTGCCGCTCGATCGATTGCTGCAGATTGGCGAGCAGGCGTTCACCGGTGTGGCCGCGTTCGAGAGTCGCGCCGAAGAATTGGCGGAGTTCGTCTATGAGCGACTGCGGGGGCTGTTGCGCGACGATGGCTATTCGGCGCAGCAAGTCGAAGCGGTGATCGCATCGCGGCCGGCTCGCGTCGATCGGGTGCCGCAGCAGTTGGCGGCGGTGCGCGCGTTCATGGCGCTGCCGGAAGCCGAGAGCCTGGCGGCGGCCAACAAGCGCATCGGGAATATCCTGAAGAAAGCCGATGACGTGCCGATCGTGTTCGACAAAGCGTTGCTGTTCGAGCCCGCAGAGCGCTCGCTCGGAGAGGCGCTGAGTGCAGTGCGGCCGTGGGCCGATCAGTTGTATGCCGCGGGGGACTATTCGGCGATGCTGAAGTCGCTGGCGCCGTTGAAGCTCCCGGTCGATCGGTTTTTCGACGAAGTGATGGTCAACGTCGACGATGCAAAGCTGCGCGCGAATCGGCTTGGGCTGCTGTCGGCGTTGCGCATGACGATGAATCGCGTGGCCGATATTTCCAAGCTCAGCGGGTAGCAGCGTTGCCGATGATGCTTTGGCTGCGATCCCTCGCTTATTTCATTTATCTGTTTGTCACCGTCGTGCCCTGGTCGTTTGTCGTGCTCAGCGGCTGGCTGTTTCCGGTGCATACCCGGTATGTGTTGTGCGCGCGCTGGACCGCGATGGCCATCTGGGGCGCACGCGTCATCTGCGGCATCACGTACAAAGTCGAAGGCCGCCACAATCTGCCGGACGCACCGGCGATCGTTCTGCCCAAACATCAGTCGACGTGGGAAACGTTGTGGCTGCCCAGTGCGATGCCGCGCGACCTGACGTTCGTTTACAAGCGTGAATTGAATTGGATGCCGTTTTTCGGCTGGGGCATCGCCTCGGCGCAGATGATCAGCATCGACCGCAGTAAGGGGCAGGATGCATTCGAGCAGGTGGTCGAGCAGGGCAAGGATCGTCTGGCGCGCGGTTGGTGGATCGTGATTTTTCCCGAAGGCACGCGCACCAAGCCGGGAACAACTCGGCGCTACAAGACCGGCGGCGCGCGGCTGGCGGTACGCACCGGCGCGCTCGCGGTGCCGATCGCGGTCAACTCGGGCGAGTACTGGCCGAAGGGCAGATTTATAAAGACTCCCGGCACCGTCACCGTATCGATCGGTCCGCCGATCGATCCCAGCGGCAAGACCGCAGAAGAGGTCGCTACGCTCGTAGAGACGTGGATCGAATCGGAAATGCGCCGCCTCGCGCCGCATCGATACAGCGCTCCGTACGCGCCGTCTTCCCGCACGGGCATCGAAAGTGCAGCGGCGGGGGCGGCTTGAAGTCCTCCAAGGAGGAGCAGCTGCTGCTCGCGTTTGACCCGCAGCAGCCGTCCTTCACGAGCGATGCATTGGCGGGGAGTGTTCGCCGCGTGGTGATGGGCAACGAAATTATCGGCTATCGCCTGCAACGCGTGCGCCGGCGCTCGATCGGATTCCAGATCAACGAGCACGGATTGACGATTCGGGCGCCGCGCGGGATCACGCTGCGCGAGATCGAAACGGCCATCGTTGAGAATCAGCGCTGGATTCGCAGCAGGCAGATCAAATGGCGTGCCTGGTGCGACGAGCATCGGCGTGCCGCCATTCGTTTTGTCGACGGCGGCCAAGTGCAGTATTTGGGGAAGACAGCGACGCTGCGCTTGTGCGCCGACGCCGGCACAACACACTTTTGCGCCGAGGCCGACGAGATCCGGCTCGCGTTGCCCAATGACGCGGCGGAGTGTCACGTGCGTGAAGCGTTGCAGGTGTGGCTGCAGGCGCAAGCGCGCGGCGTCCTCGCAGAGCGGCTCGAGCGCTTCGCCGGGCGCATCGATGCGCGCTTTGCAGGGTGGCGCCTGTCTTCCGCGCGCACTCAATGGGGATCGTGCTCGCACGACGGGCGTATCCGTCTGAGTTGGCGGCTGTTGCATTTTTCGTTGCCGGTCATTGATTACGTGATTGCGCACGAGCTCGCACACCTGCGCGAGTTGAATCACGGCGTGCGCTTCTGGAAAGCCGTGGCACACCTGTTGCCCGGATTCGAGGCTGCACGCGATCAGATCAAGCGCGTAGAGATTCAGGCGATCTCGTTCTAGACGGATCCAAACGCCGCGCCAGGTCCACAAAATTTGCCACGCCCAGCGTCTCTGCGCGTGCTTGAGGATCGACGCCGGCGGCCTCGATCCCGGCTGCATCGAACAGGCCCGACAGCGCGTTGCGCAGCGTCTTGCGCCGCTGGCCGAATGCCGCGGCAACCACGCGCGCAAACGCATCGGCATCGACTTGATGCAATTCGGCCACCGCACGCGGCTGCATCCGCACCACGCTCGACGTAACCCGCGGCGCCGGCCTGAACGCATCGCGCGGCACATCGAACAGCTTGCTCAGTCGATAACGGAATTGCAGCATGACCGAGAGCCGGCCGTACGTCTTTGACCCGGGCGAAGCGACCATGCGGTCGACCACTTCCTTTTGCAGCATGAAGTGCTGATCGACGACGCGTCCGGCGATCGGCAGCAGCGCGAACAGCAGTGGCGTCGAGATGTTGTACGGCAAATTGCCGACGATGCGCAGCGCCAGCGATGAGCGCCGGGCCGTCCCAAGCTCATCGCGTGCCCCCGCGGGGGGCGGACGCGTAGCGACCAGGGGCGCACCCATACTCGTTGCAAATTCGTCCCAGTTGACTTGCAGTGCGTCGGCTTCGATCAAGGACAACGTGTCGGCGGAAAACCGCGCTCGCAGCTGCGCGGCGAGATCACGATCGATTTCAATCGCCCGCACGTGGCCGGCGCGTGCGATCAGCCCGCCGGTCAACGCTGCCTGGCCGGGACCGATCTCGACGATCGTCTGTCCGGGACGCGGATCGATGGCATCGATGATGCGCGCAACGACGCTTTCATCGTGCAGGAAGTTCTGACCGAAACGCCGCCGTGCTCTGTGAGGCGCGCGCTGCGGCTCCGGCGCCGCCATCACGCTGCGCGCGTAACCAACGACTGCCGGCGCGCCAGTTGAATTGCAAGCTTCAGGGCGGCTCGCATGCTGCCGGCATCGGCGCGACCGGTGCCTGCCAGATCGAGCGCGGTGCCGTGATCGACGGAGGTACGCACGAACGGCAAGCCGAGCGTGATGTTGACGCCGTGGCCGAAGGTTGCGTATTTGAGCACCGGCAAGCCCTGGTCGTGAAACATCACGAGCACCGCGTCGTAGCGCTGCACGATCGGCGGCACGAACACCGTATCGGCCGGCAGCGGCCCGTCGACGCTGTGACCCTCGCTGCGCACACGCGAGATCGCCGGTGCAATCACGTCGATGTCTTCGCGGCCCAGGTGGCCGTCTTCGCCTGCGTGCGGATTCAACCCGGTCACCGCCACGCGTGGAGCGTCAATGCCAAAGCGTGATCGCAATTCGGTGAGCAGAACTTTCAGCACGGAGGCGATGCCTTCGATGCTCAGCGCAGCCGGGACCAATGCGATGGGCACATGGGTCGTGGCCAACGCAACCCGCAGCGGCCCGTGCGGTGTTTCGCCCGCCAGCATCATCACGACCCGCGGCGTGCCCGTGCGGAGCGCGAAGTATTCGGTGTGGCCGGTAAACGCAATGCGCGCGTCGTTGAGCACGCTCTTGTGCACCGGCGCGGTCACGATCGCGTCGTATTCGCCGCCGAGTGCGCCGGCGATCGCGCGATCGATCGTCGCCAGAACGTAGTGCGCGTTGCGCGAGTCACGCCGGCCCGCGAGCGCGGCGGTGCGAAGCGGGACGTGTTCAATTTTTGCCGTGGTCGGCCACGGCGCGCCGATCGCGCGTGCGCGCTCAGCCAGCAGCGCTGCATCGCCGATTAACGTGATCCGCGCGCCATCGACATCGAGCGCTGCAAGCGAGATCTCGGGGCCAATGCCCGCAGGCTCGCCGGTGGTGATTGCGATATGTGGCGTCACCTACACATCAAGTCGATACTCGACGTAGGTTTTGTCGCGCAACTGCCGCATCCAATCCTGATACGCCTCGTCGGCCTTGCGGTCGCGCAGCGCTTGCCGTGCCTGCAGCCGCGCTCGCTCGCTCGACGCCTGCTCGGTGCGGCGCTCGAGCACCTGGATCAAATGCCAGCCGAACGGCGAGCGCACCGGGGCGCTGACCTCGTTGATCTTCAGCGCGTCCATCGATTTTTCGAACTCGGGGACCGTGTCGCCGGCGTAGAGCCAACCCAGATCGCCGCCGCGGCTGCCGCTCGGGTCGACCGAATGCAGCCGCGCCAGCGAGCCGAATTCAATCTGCCCCGCCTCGACGCGCCCCTTCATTTCCTCGAGCCTGCGCTTCACATCGGGCTCCGGAGTCAGGTCCGACACGCGCAACAGGATGTGCCGTGCGCGCGTCTGCTGCACGGGTCCTGTAGCGAGCTTGCTGTCGACCCCACTGCGACGGCCGAGCACCTTCAAAATGTGGAAACCGTTCGGGCTGCGAACTACCTCGCTGACTTCACCGGACTTCAAACCCTTGATCGCATCGATGAACAGCGTGGGCAAGCGGTCCGCATTACGCCAGCCGAGCTCTCCGCCCTGCAGCGCTTCGGGCGCGTTTGAAAAGCTGGCGGCGATCCGCGCGAAGTCCGTGCCGCTTTTCAGCTGCGCGATCAACTCGTCGGCCCGCTTGCGCGTGGTGTCGATACGGTCGGCCGGTGAGTTCTCGGGCACGCGCAAAAGGATTTGCGCGAGGTTGATTTCTTCCGAGTCTGCCGCTACGCCGGCTTGCGCGGCAATGAAGTTCTCCAACTCGCTGTCGGAGATCTGAATGCGCGAATCGACCTCGCGTTCGCGCAGCCGATTCAAAATGATGTCTTGCCGAATATCGTCGCGAAACTGCGAGAACGAAACGCCATCGGTCTCGAGCCGCTGCCGCAGCGTTTGCACCGACAAGCCGTTTGATTCCGCGATGCGCGCGAGCGTGGCATTGACCGTGGCGTCGTCCACGCGCACGCCCGTTTCGCGCGCCAGCTGCAATTGCGCACGATCGACGATCATCCGCTCAAGCACCTGACGCTCGAGCACGTCGGCGGCCGGCGGTTGAATTTTCTGGCGCCGCAGTTGCACCTCTGCCATGCGGGTGCGCGCCCGCACTTCGTTGGCCGTCACCACCTCATCGTTGACGACGGCAACGATGCGGTCGATCGCTCTTGGAGCGGGACGGGGTGTCGCCGCGGCCGCTGCGGCCGACGACGGCCCCACCGGCTGCACAGCTTGTCCTTGCCCAAAGGTTGCACTCGCCGCCGTCAGCGAAGCGAAAAGGAACACGAACCTGCTGAATACGATAGAGGAAGGGTATCTGTTCATTTGTGGATTCATTCGCGCATTTGTTCGCGCATCTAGTTCGCGCATCTAATTCGCGCAGCTACTCGTAGTAATCAAAACGCCCAGGCTCGCGCGGTACCGGATTGACGACTTGGTAGCCCGGAATGTTACGCCTCAGAAGATTGGCCGCGCTCGTTCCGATACTGCCCAGACCGCTTAGTTCCAGCTGCACATAGAAATTCGTTGTCGTCGTTAGGGCCGTCGTTGCAAAACGCTGCACCACGAAGCGCACCAACCAACAATCCTGCTGGTATTCAAACCCGGCAATCGTGTCGATCAAGCGTCTGTCCTGCAGCGAATAGTTAAAGCGCCCGACGGCATACCAGTTGTTCGACAGCGGCCACTGACCCGACAGATCAATCTGGCTGATGCCGTTGGTTTGATAGCGGTAATACGCGCTAAGCACCGAAGCGCGGCGCGGCTGCCAGCGCGTTCCGGCGGTCGCACGCACGAATTCGCTGCGCTCGGCCGCGTACTGCGCGGCCAAATCGATTGCCCATGATCGTCCGAGCTGTGCGGTCACTGCGGCCAGCACGTCGGTCGAGGTGTTGGTGCGCGGCGTCTCGCCCGGCAGCGTCACCCGCTGCTCGGTGAAGTAGTAGCG
>JBGSWX010000285.1:0-2054 GCA_041751695.1 Burkholderiaceae bacterium
AGTCTCAGAGCTATCTTTTGGTTCGTGGGTCACGTACGGCAATCAGGTCGACACGCGCGCCGCGCGCGAATTGATGGCCGCGGCGTACGACGCCGGTGTCAATTTTTTCGACAACGCCGAGATCTATGCGCGCGGCCAGAGCGAAGAGATCATGGGCGCGGTGCTGAAGGAGCTCGGCTGGCCGCGGCTCAAGTACGTCGTGTCGACCAAGTTCTACTGGGGCATGGCGGTCGGCAAGGGGGAGTTTCCGAACGAGCGCAACACGCTCAATCGCAAGTACTTGCGGCAGGCGATCGAAGGCTCGCTGAAGCGGTTGCAGCTCGACTACGTGGACTTGGTGTTCTGCCACCGCGCCGACCCCAACACGCCTATCGAAGAGACCGTGTGGGCGATGCACGACATGGTCGAGCGCGGCCAGGCGCTCTACTGGGGCACCAGTGAGTGGACCGCGGACGAAATCCGCAGCGCGTGGGAGATCGCCGAGCGCCGCAATCTGCACAAGCCGGTGATGGAGCAGCCGCAGTACAACCTGCTGCATCGCAAGCGGGTCGAGCAGGAATACAAGCCGCTGTATGAAGAGTTGGGACTTGGGCTTACGACGTGGAGTCCGCTGGCGTCGGGCCTGCTTTCCGGGAAGTACGTCAAGGGCGTGCCGCCCGGCTCGCGCGGCGCGCTCGAAAGTTATGCGTTTCTGCGCGAAAGCCTGACCGATCCGGTCAAGAACGAGGCGGTCGCCAAGCTCGAAGCGGTCGCCGGCGATTTGTCGTGCACGCTTGCGCAGCTGTCGCTCGCGTGGTGCCTGGCCAATCGCAACGTCAGCACCGTCATTACCGGCGCGACGCGGGTCGAGCAGGTTCGGGAAAACATGAAGGCGCTCGACGTACTGCCGAAGCTGACACCGGACGTTTTGAAGCGGGTAGACGGAATCCTCGGACCAAACGTTGACCGGCAGTAGCGCGCCTGGGGCTCGCTAATTGCCTCCGAGCACGGGGTGGAGCCACAAACAATGCGAGCGATGCAACTCCGGCAATTGATCGTCATGCTGCTGCTGGCCGGCGCCGTGCCGGTGGCGGCGGCTCAGCAGCGCATTCTTTGCAGTACGGTGCTGGAGTCAGAACGCGACTTCGTGCGCAGATTCGGTGGCTGCAGTGATGACGCTCCGATTGTCGACGTCGCTCCGAAATCTCAACCCGCGCCAGCCGTGGTCAGGCCGGTGCCCAATGTGGTCGGTCTGAGCTTCGACGTTGCGCGCGACCGCTTGGCGGGCTTCTTGCCGGTGCGTTCGTATCGCGCCAGCGGCGAACCGGGCGGCACGGTACTGGAGCAGCAACCTGCGCCGCCCGCGCGGCTCGTTGCCGGCGCAACAATCCGGGTGGTGTTATCTGACGGAACGCTGCGGCCTGCTCCGCGCGTATCCGCCGCCGACGTCGACGAACCACCAAAGCCGCTGGCGACGGCTGATGCACAGCCGCAAAGCTCCGTCGTCACTAACGACCCCCCAACAAACCCGGCGATTGGGAAGAGTCCCGCAGTTACGATCGTGCAGCCCAATAGCGCCGTGCAGTCGAAAGGGTCGGCGGATCAATCAGAAGTCGAGCGCCTTCGAGTACCGAACGTCCTCGGCATGACAGTTGCCAACGCACACGCGCAGCTGGGCCGCTTCAAAGTCGAGCGCATCTATCGACCCAGCAGCGCACCCAACGGTCGAGTGGTCGCACAAATCCCGAAGGCATCTGCCCGCACCGCGGCGGGTAGCGCCATTGTGCTGATCGTTTCGAGCGGCCCGGCGCCGGTCATAGAGACCTTCGAGCTGCCCAATGTTGTTGACCGCAGCTATTCCGATGCGAGCAAAGTCCTTGCCGAGTTCAAGGTCGCCCGCATCGAAGTGGTCGCCAGCGCCGCGCCGAGCGGGCAAGTGCTCGCGCAGAATCCTGCGCCCGGCGCGCAAGTGGTGGCAGGCAGCGTGGTCCGTTTGCAGGTGTCCGATGGGTCGCTTGCCAGCGCAGCGATTGCGGTGCCGGCCGCTGTTGCCGAAGTTGCGCCCGTGCCAGCTG
>JBGSWX010000286.1:0-18250 GCA_041751695.1 Burkholderiaceae bacterium
GGCTGATACTGCAGCACTCCAGCACCGCCCTCACTTACAAAGCCGCGCAGCTCCGCCGCACCGCTGCCGGCAGCAGCAAGCGCAAGCGCGCAAAAAAGAAGCGCGCGCCGTGCAGATTCAGAACTGCAACGGCGCGCTTTAGCGTTGATGTTAATTAGGCGGGAAGCGACGGGTGCCCCGTTTGACAAGTGGCACTGAACAACTTGAGCTTCTCCGCTGCCGGCACGCCCAGCCCTCCGGGAGCGCTTGACGTGAATCCGAGATACTCGTGGACTGCGACATGCACATGCCTCGGGTTTATCACGATTCCGTTCGGATCCGGAGCGCCGGTGGTCGGATTGATTGTCCTCTGTTCATGGCGCGGACCGGTGTAGCCGACGGTGCGATCCCCTAACCCCGTGCCTGGCGGGAGAATGATCGTGTAATGACCGCCCACGTTGTTGTGATCCTTCCCGCCGCTGCCATTCAGAAGCGACCGGCCAAACTCGGCGCCCACCACCACCAGTAGCCGGTCTGCGATGCCGCGCCGTTGCGCTTCGTCCATGAGGAACGTTAGACGAGTCGACATCCGATTTAATGATCCGTTGGCGCCGTTGTTGTCCTCAACGTTTCCGTGAGTGTCAAATCCGCCGCTCGAAATCTGAGCAGCCGCCGTAATACCCGCCTGCATTGCAATTGCTGTGACTTCAATGTCAGCGAACTGCTGAGTGAAAGTCGCCGGAATCAAGGCAGCGACGGCTTCCAAGCGGACCCGCGCTTCCTTGGCGGCGAGGAATTGCTCGGTAATCAGACTTTCCTTCGGCAACGAAACACCGCCGGCCTTAAGTGCCTGAAGCCGCGCATCGCGCGCCGCTATGGTCTTCTGATAGTCAGCTTGTTTCATGCGATCTTGAGTGGCTGACACTGCATTTGGCAGCACCATTGCACGTAGCTGATTCCCATCGGGCACCGGCGTAGCGGTCACAAGACCCGTGCTCGCGGTGGCTCTGGCGTCGTCTCGAGCAATCCAAGCAGCCGGGAAACCTGGTCCGTACTTGGCCGCGTGCAACTCGCAAAGGGGGGCGTATCCCATCTCAAGCCTACCGGTAGAGGAGCAATAGCTACCGTCTTCGTGGCTATTGGTCTGCGTGTTGCAACCGTTGACAAAGATCAACTGACTGTTGAACCGGGTCAAGAAGGCTGCGTTGCTTCCGGCGTTTCCCATCGGCGCTATGGCCATCCTGCCAACTCGAGGAACCGCCAGGCCCTGCGTCGTGTAGTTGTTGATTCCAGCGCCGATCGCGGGATCAGACCACGAATCGTGGTCCCACCCACCGTCGCAGTGGTAGTAAACCAGTAGCTTGCCAGCCGACGACTGCGCGTTGGCGATGTTGGTGAGCGGCAACAGTCCGTACCACGGAATTATTACACCGGATGCCTTCGCCGTATTTAAGAGGAATTCTCTGCGGTCCATTTAAATCGCTCCTGTAATTTGGCTAGTCAACCGATTAGAAGGTCAAGAATCTATGGTCGCCGGTCATGTACATCACAACCGAAGCCCATGCGCGCCCCATGTAGGTCGCATCGTTGCCCGCGTTTAGCTGGCAGGCCACTGGCCGTGCGGGTGCGGTAGCGCGATCGTTGTACAGGGCTTCCAATAACGCGTACGTGCGCTGCACTTCGGCATCGGTGGTCGTGACTCGCTCGTTCCACAGCGCTTCGTGCATGTACACAATGTTGGCCAGAATCCTGTCCTTGCCCGCCTGGGTAGCCGGTGTGTCGGTCATTGCCACGGCGGGGAACAGCAAGCGTGCGGCTGTTGCTTTCGCAAAATCAGCCTGCGTCCATGTACAGCTGCTAGTTAGCAACGCGACGTCGAGAGTCGTCACCTGATTGGTCGTGAAGTTGCTCTGCGGCGTCTTTTGCGCAAGGCCGTCGAAACCGCCGTACGCGAGACCCGGGCCGACAAACGGATTGTTGAAACCGACGTAAGCGGATCCCAACAGCCCAACAAACTTCCTATTCAGCCTGCTCGTCGAAAGCAAGTGACCGTTACCGATCGCGGCGAGTGAGGTGGCACGTTGGGCGCTGACTGGCTGAGTTACGCCGTTCGCGCGCCCTTCCTTGCTCAGGACAAGGTCAACCAGCAGGTCCTTGACTTTGTACCCGCCGGCCGCGAAGCGTGCCGCGAGCTCCTTGAACTCATCCTGCTGGGCGTTGTAGGCAGCCAGGCGAGCCGCGGCGTCCGGGCCGGTCGAGTCAACTACGGCCTGCAGAGGTTCGCGGTGGAACAAAGCCTTGTGCCAGAACTGCACGGCACCCATAGCGAAGCGAGGATCGGCAGCCAACTGGTCACCCAGCCATTCCGCTGCTCTTGGATTGTTGTAGCCATTCGGCATCGGCGTATTGCCATAGCCTGGCGCCTTGCCGTCGCGGAACCAGTTGTCGCCCATCTGATAGAACTCGTTGCCTTTTGCGTCGTTCATGTAGTTGGTCGACAGGTACACGTTCGGCAGCGCATGCGCCGTCGCAGCAGCACCCATTGGGCGATAGCGATTGTCCGGCGCCCAGTTCTGCAACCCCGCAGCTATCGGATCCATGATGTCATGACAAACAGCGCAGCCAGGGTTGTCCATGACGGTCACTCTGAATTGACCATCCTCAAGCGGGCGGGAAGCTAGCTGTGGGATGTACACCCCGACGTATCGCTTCATCAGCTCGCTGACGCGGTGACGATTACGATTCGTTTCCGTGGTGGGGAAGCGGTCAAGTGTCGCGTGCATCGCCAGTACGCCCGCGTGCTCGCGATTGCCTCCAAGCCGCGCGTTCGGAATAACAGCCGGCAGAAACTCATTGTCGTCGGCCGGATTCGTGAACGTACCCGTGACCTGCGCACCGAGCAACGGTGCGGTCACGCCGTTCAAAACGGTGTACTTAGCCGACACGATCTCCTTCCATGACCGGTCGCCCTTGACGATGTATTTCATCAAATTGACCGGCTCGAAACGCATGGTGGTCTCGAAGCGCGCTCGAACACCCGCGGGCGGATTCTGGTTATTGATCACCGCTGCCGCCAGCGGAAAGTCCGCGGCGTCCAAACCACGGTCCTGGTCGAAGACGACTACGCCATTGACCAAGTACTGAACGTGTCCGGCCTCTGTCAGAAAGGCGTCGAATGATGGGCCGTTGTCCATGAAGGCGCGAATCTGCTGGCGCAGCACTGCGTCGCCACCGCCGGAGACAGCCGCTTTCTCCATTGCTGTCGGATTGCGGCCCGCAAAGAGAACCGACGCCTTCTGCAGCATCGTTGCGTCGTCGGCGAATTTCACGCCCTTGTAGAACTCACCCGTTGCGAGTACCTCGGTGCTGCAGCTTTCCTTCAACTTCGGAAGCAGCGCTGCCAGATCTTTGTATTGCTGCGAGTTCGCGTCGCCATAAACCTTGCCGCCGGTATGCGTGGGCAGGCCGATCGATTTCGACATCAGCAAATCGCCGTTGGCGGCTGCGAACGTGCGCAACACGCCGTAATTCATTTCCGCGGATCCGCCGGCCGCGAATACAAGCCGCGTTCCGCTGGCGACCGCGCCTGCGCGGTGGCACACGACGCAAGTGCTGCTCATGCTCGGCCAGACGGTCGCGGTAAAGGCTTGCGGCGGCGTCGCGCACGTTGCCGCGGCTACTTGAGTCGGCGCCGGCGTCGGTGTGGTGTTACCGGTATCGCCGCCACCGCAACCCGAAAGCGCGCCCGCCACTGCCAGCAGCGGAATTGCGACGCGTGTGTTGAGTCTGTCCGTCATCGTTCTCTCCCAAAGGGATTTGCAAGGCTTTCCGGAGGCAAACTGTGCCTGCGTTCGAGCAAAAAATAACTCGTGGGTAAGGATGATTGGTCACTACCCTTTGGTTTTGGCGGGCGCCGCAAAACCCGCTTATCTGCTGGTTCCGGCGCATCGGCTAATCCGATCGGATTAGCGGGAAAACAGGTCAGACGCTCGCTCGAAATTTGACCGCTTTTTCGGCCAAGTTCAGACACCGTTTCTTCGAGGTTGAAGGACAACCGCCGGTGATAGATTCGCCGCATGCCGATTTCACCCGCACTGCATCGCTTTGCCTTGGCTCACCCGAGCGTCGTGGTGGTTCCTGCGGAAGTACTCGACGAGCACGGTATGGAGCCGGAGTTCGCCGACCTGCTGATCGCCGAGGGCCGCTTGTCAGCCGGGCAAATTGATTGTCTCGGGCGCGGCACCGCGCTGTACTGGCAACGCTGTCGCGACCTCTTTGCGCGTGCGCCGGAGTCATGGTTTCCACCGCGCCAGACGAATCTTCTGATCATTTCTGAGCAGCGGGGCATTTTTCCGTACATGGATCCCTTCATCGGCACGTCTTCGCTGTTGTACAAGTCCGACCTGAACACGCATCCCGAGTACGTCGCTTACATGTTGGTGCACATCGAGCGGTTGGCACTCCACGGTTCAGTACGTGCGGCGCTCGTTTGCAACCTGAGTTACTGGTTCGACCGCGACAATGCAAGCCGGAGCGCGTTTGCCGGCGCCGCAGCGGGCGCGAAGCGGCCGGATACGCAGTGTTTCATTGCACTGGCAGGCGCGTTTGACTGGATCGATCAGCTATTGCACATTCCGCTGCGCGAGCCACAGCAGGACCCAACCGAGCCCTATCTGGCCGTGGAGGGCGCCGGTCTGTACGTGCCGAAGCGCCTGCAGGCGCAGGTAGCCGCCCTCTGCGACGCCGGCGAGGACGCCGTTAGGACTGCTATACAAATCACTGCGCCGGCCGCCGTGCCCGCGCGTTCACGAACCGTAGATGCTCTGTGCGATTGGCTGCAGCAAACGCCTGCTCATGTGATCGTTGTGGCGCCCGACGGCACGACGGTGTGGTCGCCAGAGATGAATGATCTTCGGTGGATGCGGCGCGCGCTAGTCAACGCCAGCGACGCTGCCGTTGCGAGCTTGCACGAGGACTTGCGCACGGTAGATAGGCGTTCGCGTCAATTTCTCGAATGCGTTACCGATGTTGACGCGCTGCCAAAAAGTTACGCCGTATTGGAGTTCGCAGGCGGTACCTACCTCGACCCGGCTCGACGCGCAGTAGTACACACGTTGAAGCAGGAGGGGTACGACTGTCTGACGGCCCCGGCGCCTCCATACTTCCGGTTGTTCCTCGGCGCGCGTGTGATGCACGAATGGGGACATCTGGCGCATGCTGCGAAATTCCTGCGTGTGGCCGACGAGACTAAGGCTGCCTACAGAGAAGCTCGCGCTGAATTGGGCGATTGTTTTGTGCGGACCATCGCCGCAATGCCAGACGGAGTGCGCTCCAGAGATATGGAAACAGCGGCTCTCTCGCTCAGCTCGATTGAACTTCCGGCACTCCTCGCACGCAAGACACTGGCGCGAGTCGGCGACTATCTATCCAATCTGATGTGCTCGAAAGTGCTGCCGGGCGAGGAGATGCAGATATATGTCCGAGCCAATGTGCACCCCCATTTCGACGAAAAGCTGGGACTCGTCAGTGAGCTCGCGCGCTACGCGTACGAGGTGCACTACCTGGCGCTGGCGAATCTGCCCAGGTCGTACTTCTTCAACACGTCCCGCTTCGTCGACTACTTTATCCATCGCGGAATCATCACCGAAGACAATGCGAACGCCCTGTTCGACGCGGCAGGACGCGTACTCGCGTGCTACTCGATTGACGGATCGAAGCTGTCGCTGACTACTGCAGCAACTTGTAGCTGAACGTGTGGCATTCGCCGAGGCCGCACTGCAGTATCACTGACACAAAGTTAATCAGACAGATCACAATCACGTAAATACTCACGACGTCAGCGATCTTCCTAATTACCGGAAACTCGCCTATGCCGGCCTCGCGCAAGTACTCGTCGCCACCTAGGATTGCGAGCTTGATCGCGTAGGCGGTGAGCAGGCTCAATGCAATGATGATCGACCACACCGGCATATGAATCCCGAATATCGCGCTGCCGATGTATTCATGGCCCGGCCGCGGGTAAATGTCGAGCAGGCTCTGCCGGACGGCGATGACCAACAAGATGATTGCAAACAACAGACTGAAGCCGGTGTTCTGATACGAAAATCCGCGGCGAAAATTCAGCGTGATGCCGAAGCACACGCCCAGCATCGCGACCCGTTCAAGCAGGCACAGCGGGCACGGCAATTCGCCGTTGACATACTGCAGCGTCATCGCCGCCGTCAAAATACCAGCGATAAACGAGCATCACCAGCAACAGGAAGACGTAATTCAGAACTGCAGACAGCCGCTGCGGAATCATCACGAAGTGATAAGAGGCGGCTGATGAAGTTCAGTCTGAATCCAAGGCATCCGAAACCCATACTCGGGGCTGTAAATTTCAAAGAGGAAAAGTCCGATGGACAGCACCAGGCACGCGGCGAAGAGCTCCACGGCCAGCGATCGGCGGCCGAACCAGCCGAGAATCAGTGCCAATGTCATCGTTGCAAACACGGCAACCATCATAAGAACATCTCCACTAACTTCCGTCGGCAATGAACGCTTCCATTCGATTGCGCGCGCGAATGTATTCCAGCTCATCAGCGCCCTCGGCGAGAAACGCATCGAAGTCATCGTGCTCCCAGAACTCGCGCCGAACGAGATCGACGAATGCATTCACCAATTGTGGATCGAACTGGCTTCCCATTCCCCGCTTGAGTTCTTGTAAGGCGGCCTGAATCGACAATGGTGTCGCGCGCCACGGGCGCCGGTGAGTCATCGCGTCGAATGCATCACAGACTGAAACGATGCGGGCTTCCTCCGCGATTGCGCCACCGCTCAAACCGTGAGGATAGCCACCGCCGTCGTAGCGCTCGTGGTGCTGCTCCGCGACCGTGCTTGCAACGTCGAGAATCCGCAACTTCGACTTGCGCAACAACTCCGCTCCATACTGCGTGTGACCGTGCAGCACCTGGCGCTCGCTGTCCGATAAGCCGCGCGGTTTTTGCATTATGCGGGAAGGAATCGCCATCATCCCAATATTGCACAACTGCCCGCCCAGGGCGAGAGGAGCAATACGATCCTCGCCCCAGCCGAGCGCAGCAGCCAAACAGCGTGCAAGTTTGGCTACGCGAAACGTTCGGTACAGATCGTGCCCGCTGGCAACTTCCGCATTGATCGCAGTCTCAACGAGATGTTGAGTCCGTTGCTGAACGTCAGCCTGCAGTCGCTGCGAACGTACGAGCAGCGTGTCGTCAAAAACGGACGTACCGGCCGGAATCGCATCGATTCTGGCGGATCTCCGTATTGCAGCGGTACGATTTCCGCATCAATGGATTTCTTTTTCCACTCAAAAAGCTCCTGCAGATAGTCCAACGCCCTCTCTGACTGGCCCGCGCTCTCATACGCGTCGGCGCACATGCTCAGGCACGGAACTACATCGATATGGTCAACGCGCTTTGCATAAGCCAATACACGTTCGACTGCGGCCAATCCTCTCTCGACCTCCCCGGACCTCACGTCGATCAGCCCGAGCAGCGCTTCGTGGCGCTGTATCGTTCTCTTCACCCCCGCGATCTGCGCCAGGCGACCGGACTCCAGCGCGTGAAACCTGGCGCTCCGTAAGTCGTCAGTCAACACATAGAGCTGCCCCAATGTGTCATGCGCGTTGGCATGCCTGAGCACGTCGAGTCTCGTCGCGGGCACAATGTTCGGAAGCGGCAAGAGTGCCCGCAATCCAGCCTCAGGATCTTTCAGCTGAATCGCATGACCCGCGAGGTTGTTGCGTGATGAGAGCTCGAGGTCCAATAAGTCGTGCCTGGCCGCCAAGTCTCTCGCCCGACCCAAGTAAATCATCGCCGCGTCAATCTGAGCCATTGCTGCCCACAGATCCCCGACTCGCTTAATGGCCCAACCCTCTCGCTCGATGTCTCCGAGCACGCGCGCCAGCCTCCAAGATTCGGCGTGCGCGATCGTTGCTTCAGTAAACCTGCCAAGGTCAGATAGAGCGAGCCCCTCGATTCCTCGCGCTTCGCATACCAAGAGCTGTTGATCGAAGATAGAAGCCAGTCGCGCTGCAACGGATGCTGCCTGCAATGCCTCTTGAGGCTGCGCGGAAAAGAAAAAATTTCTGGCGAGCTGAATCAGTGCATCGATGCTATCGGGCGTGTGTTCGCTTTCTCGCAGTGTCGTCAAATAACGCAACGCCTGCACAAGGTCAAGGTCATCGGTTTGATTGAGCTCCTCTGTGTGCGTCCTCAAGCGGTCACGCAGTTGAGCAAAAGAAAGCTTGGCAAGCTCGCTCGTTGTCATTCCAATCGCAAGCGCTGCTAGCCGTAGACTAACGTCAGGCTGCAAGCGCAGATTCTGCAAGCACAGATGATGAACTCGACGGGCCCGCGGCCAGTGCTGCGTGAGCCGCGAGCGTCATAGCGACGAAAAATGCGAACGGTCGAACCATCGGCGACTCCCTCGTGCACCACGCTACGCTTATCAATTGTGCCTGCATGACAAACCATGCGTCGATCGCATCGAAGAAAACCGCTAGCATCCCTACCCATGGAAAAGCGGGTTCGCTTCCGTTCGGCTTGGCTGCCGTGGGCATTGTTGGCACCGCAGGTGGCGGTGATCGCGATCTTCTTTTTCTGGCCGGCGGCACAAGCGCTACTGCAGTCAGTGCAATTACAGGACGCGTTCGGCGCCACGCGCGAGTTCGTCGGGCTCGAAAACTTTCGGCAGTTGTTCGCCGACGAGACTTATATCGATTCGTTCAAAACGACGGCAATTTTTTCGGTGCTGGTGGCCGGATTCGGCATCACGATCGCGCTCGTGCTCGCGGTCTTCGCCGATCGCGTGATTCGCGGCGCGGGCTACAAGACACTGCTCGTATGGCCTTACGCCGTGGCGCCCGCGGTGGCCGGCGTGCTCTGGCTTTTCATGTTTGCGCCTTCGATCGGAATCATTCCGTTTGCGCTGCGCGAAGTCGGCTACGAGTGGAACCATCTGTTAAACGGCAACCACGCGATGGCCTTGATCGTGATGGCCGCGGTGTGGAAGCAGATCAGTTACAACTTCCTGTTCTTTCTGGCCGGCTTGCAGTCGATACCCAAGTCGTTGATCGAAGCTGCGGCGATCGACGGTGCCGGCCCCTGGCGGCGCTTCTGGACGATCGTTTTCCCGTTGCTGTCGCCGGTGACGTTCTTCCTGCTGGTGATCAACATCGTCTACGCATTCTTCGAGACCTTCGCCATCATCGATGCATCGACGCAGGGCGGGCCGGGCAAAGAGACCTCGATCCTCGTCTACAAGGTGTACTACGACGGCTTCAAGGGGCTTGATCTGGGCGGCTCGGCGGCGCAATCGGTGGTGCTGATGGCGATCGTGATCGCGTTAACGGTCGTGCAGTTTCGGTACGTGGAGAAAAAGGTTCAGTACTAGATGGTCGAACGCCGCCCTGCCCTGACGGTTCTGACGCATCTGGTGTTGATCGTCGGCGTGTTGATTGTCGCTTTTCCGGTGTACGTCACGTTGGTTGCATCGACGCATACCGCGCAAGCGATCGTGCAGGCGCCGATGCCGATGATCCCCGGCGATCAGATGCTGCAAAACTACGCAGCGGTGCTGATGGGCAGCGACGCCGGCGCGGGTTCGGCCGCACCGGTGGGCCGCATGATGTTTGTGAGTCTGGTGAGCGCTCTGACGATTGCCCTCGGCAAGATCACGATTTCGCTGCTGTCGGCCTTCGCAATCGTCTATTTCCGATTTCCGTTTCGCAATTTTTTCTTCTGGGCCATTTTCGTCACGTTGATGCTGCCGGTCGAGGTGCGCATCGGCCCAACCTACGAAGTGGTGTCCAATCTCGGTATGCTGAACAGCTACGCGGGACTGACCATTCCGCTGATCGCCTCAGCAACTGCGACGTTCTTGTTCCGCCAGTTTTTCCTGACGGTGCCCGATGAACTCGCCGAAGCCGCTCGCATCGACGGCGCCGGTCCGATGCGCTTCTTCTGGGATGTGCTGCTGCCGCTGTCGCGCACCAGCATTGCGGCGCTGTTCGTGATTCAGTTCATCTATGGGTGGAATCAGTACCTGTGGCCGCTGTTGGTGACGACGCAGGAAGACATGTACCCGGTCGTGATGGGCATCAAACGCATGATCGCCGGCGGCGACGCCGCCAACGACTGGAACTTGATCATGGCCACGGCGATGCTGGCGATGCTGCCGCCCGCGCTCGTCGTGCTGCTGATGCAAAAATGGTTCGTCAAAGGTCTGGTGGAGACCGAGAAGTAATGGCCTCGATCGAACTGACCGACGTTCGCAAGAGTTACGGCGCGATGCAGGTGGTGCACGGCATCGATGTCACCGTGACCGACGGCGAGTTCGTGGTGCTGGTGGGGCCTTCCGGTTGCGGCAAGTCGACGCTACTGCGCATGGTCGCTGGCCTGGAAGAGATCAGCGCGGGCACGATCCGCATCGGCAACCGTATCGTCAATGATCTGGAGCCGAAGGATCGCGACTGCGCGATGGTGTTTCAGAACTATGCGCTGTACCCGCACATGAGCGTGTACGACAACATGGCCTATGGGTTGAAAATCCGCCGGCTGTCGACGAGCGATATCGAGAAGAGAGTCAACGACGCGGCCGCGATTCTTGAGCTCAGCGGCCTGTTGCAGCGCAAGCCACGCCAGCTTTCCGGCGGCCAGCGGCAGCGGGTCGCGATGGGCCGCGCGATCGTGCGCGAGCCCGCCGTGTTCCTGTTCGACGAGCCGCTGTCGAACCTGGACGCCAAGCTGCGCGTGCAGACGCGCCTGGAGATTCAGAAACTGCATCGGCGATTAAAGACGACGAGCCTGTACGTGACGCACGATCAGGTCGAAGCGATGACGCTGGCGCAGCGCATGATCGTGATGAACGCGGGGCGCGCCGAACAGATCGGCACGCCCGACGACGTCTACTCGCGGCCGGCAACGACGTTTGTCGCCAGCTTCATCGGTTCACCGCCGATGAATTTGTTCGAGGGCCGCGTGAGCGACGACGGTCGTACGTTTGACGCGCAGGACACGACGATCGAGCTGCCCGAGGCGACTTCGGCATTAGCGGGGCGCGAGTTGATTCTCGGCATTCGGCCCGAGCACATGCGACTCGGCGGCCGCAATCTGTCGATGGAAGTGGAAACCGTTGAGATGCTCGGCGCCGAGCATCTGATCCACGGCATGGTGGCCGGCCATGACACGATCGTGCGGACCGGGCCGCATGACAATCCAGCGCCCGGATCTGCCGTGCATCTCGGGCTGGCGTCCAACGCCGCGCACTGGTTCGATCCGGCCACTCAACAGCGGCTCGCCGTTTAAGACGTTTACTTACTCCTGGGCCTAAATTCGCAGTTGCGCTTCGTGCAGTCGCCGTACAGCGCAAGCGCATGGCCGTGCAGGCTGAACCCGCGCGCGGAAGCGACTTCGTGCTGCCGGCTTTCAATCTCGGCATCGACGAATTCTTCGACACGGCCGCAGGTAAGGCACACCAGATGATCGTGATGCGTGCCTTCGTTGAGTTCGAACATCGCGCGCCCGCCTTCGAAGTGATTGCGCGCCAGTAACCCCGCCTGCTCGAACTGCGCCAGCACGCGATACACCGTAGGCAGGCCCACGTCGATGTGCTCGGCGGTCAACGCCTTGTGCACGTCCTCGGCGCTCATGTGCCGCACACCGAGCTCGTTAGAGCTGCGCTGAAAAATCTCCAGTACCTTGAGCCGTGGCAGCGTGGCTTTCAGGCCGATGTTCTTCAGCTCGCTCGACGATGGCGGCAGGCGATTCGACATGGGGCGGCTCATTGCCGACTATCATACGAGGTTGACCGCACCGGCCGCTTGCTTACGACATGTCTACACCTCGATTCTGCATAATTCTTCTGACTGCGTGCTCGGCTCTTGCCGCGTGCCAGACGATGTCGAGCGTCGGCTCTGGCCTTTCATCGGGCGTCTCCACGGTGGCCGGTTGGGCGCCGAGCTTTCTCGGGCCTTACCGCCCGGATGTTCACCAGGGCAACATCATCACGAAGGAGATGGTCGAGCAGTTGCGGCTCGGCATGGCGCGCGAACAGGTGCGCTTCCTGCTCGGCACGCCGCTGTTGACGAGTGAGTTTCACAAAGACCGCTGGGACTACGCGTACTACCTGAACCCCCGCAAGGGCCCGGTGCAGAACCGCAGGCTCACCGCGTACTTCAAGGACAACAAGCTCGATCGGTTCAACTCGGATGAAATGCCGGAGGAAGCGATGGCTGACGTTCTGATTCTTGGGCCCGACGCGCGCAAGAAGCCGAGACAGGCGCCGAGGCAACAGGAAAAGGCGCCGGAGATTCAGACGCCCGCGCCGGGACGCGAGCCTTCTAATTGAAGGTCGCGATCGCCGGTGCTTCCGGCCGCATGGGTCGCACGCTGATCGAAGCGGCGCTGGCGCAACCCGATGCGTCGATCACCGCGGCATTCGATCACGCCGAGTCACCTTCGTACGGGCATGATTGCGGCGAATTTCTGGGTCGCTCGACCGGCGTCACAGTCGGCGCGGATATGTCCGCGCTGGGCGCCGCCGACGTACTTATCGACTTCACGCGTCCCGAAGCCACGCTCCAACATCTGCGCGCCTGCGAGGCGGCCGGTGTCAACATGGTGATCGGCACCACGGGGTTCGACGATGCAGGCAAGCAAGCCATACGTGCAGCCGCCGCGAAAATCGCGATCGTCTTTGCGCCCAACATGGGCGTCGGCGTTAATGCAATGTTCAAGCTGCTCGATGTCGCCGCGCACATTTTGAATGACGGCTACGACGTCGAGATCATCGAGGCGCACCATAAGCACAAAGTCGACGCGCCGTCGGGCACCGCCTTGAAAATGGGAGAGGTCATAGCGCAAGCGCGTGGCGAGAAGCTCGGGCAGGTGGCGACCTACGGCCGGGAAGGCACGATCGGGGAACGCAAGGCCGGCACCATCGGGTTCGCCAGCATCCGCGGCGGCGATGTGATCGGCGATCACACTGTCCTGTTCGCCGGCACCGGTGAGCGTATCGAGATCACGCACAAGGCATCGAGCCGCACCGCGTACGCGAGCGGCAGCATGCGCGCGGCGCGTTTTCTGGCGGGTCGTCGCACGGGGCTGTATGACATGTTCGACGTCCTCGGTTTGAAATGAACGCACCAAGTCCGCGGACCCGATGGAACTGACCACGCTGGGCCTTTCGCACTTCTGGTCGCAGGCCGATGCGGTCATACGCCTGACGGCGTATTTGCTGCTGGCGATGTCGGTCGCAAGCTGGTTCTTGATCGTCTGGAAAACCTGGGCGTGGCTGCGCGTGCGCCGCGCGTCGCGCCAGCTCGAACACTTCTGGACAGCGACCTCGGTCGAGTCAGCCGTTGCGCAACTCAAGCCGCATGATCGCGAAAACGTTTTTGTCCCGCTGGCCACCGGCGCGTCCGGGGCGGCCACGCACGCGGCTTCTGAAGGCAGCCTGGCCGCGCAAATCGATCGCTCCGAGTTGATCACGCGCGCGCTGCGTCAGCGCATCAACGAAGCGGCCGGCAAACTCGAATCGGGCTTGACGATCCTGGCGTCGGTCGGCAGCACGGCGCCGTTTGTGGGATTGTTCGGCACCGTGTGGGGCATCTATCACGCGCTGATCAACATCGCTCGCTCCGGCCAGATTGCGATCGACAAGGTGGCCGGGCCGGTCGGTGAGGCGTTGATCATGACCGCGTTCGGTCTGGCGGTCGCCATCCCCGCTGTGCTCGCGTACAACGCGTTCACGCGCGTCAATCGACTGGTCCTCGGCCAGCTCGACGGCTTCGCGCACGATCTGCACGCGACATTGACAATGGGTTCACGACTCCCGGCGGGGCACTGATGGCATTCGGGGGCTTCGAGCGGCACGGTGGACCGTCGCAGCCGATGTCGGAAATCAACGTCACGCCACTGGTCGACGTGATGCTCGTGCTGCTGGTGATCTTCATTATCACCGCGCCGCTGTTGTCGTACGCAATTAAGCTCGATCTCCCGAATGATCCGGCGCCTGCCGCTGAGGCCGCACTCAGCACTATCAAACTGTCGATCGACGCTGACGGCAAGGTTTTCGTGGAGACCGAAGCGATCAGCGACGATCAACTGCGCGCGCGCTTTGCCGTCGCGGCGAAGACTTCGCCGGTGCCCGAGGTTCACCTGCGCGCGGACAAAGCGACGCGCTACGAGCGCATTGCGTTTGTGATGTCCTCAGCGCAGCAAGCGGGGCTAACCAAGATCGGCTTCGTCACCGAACCGGCCACCGGCGCGATCGAAACAGCGCCCGCGCGGTAGCGTCAACCGTCCAGCCAAGCCAGCAGCGGCTGCCACTGCTCGCGGTCTTTGGCGACACGACTTTCCCCCACGTCCCATAGTGTGAGTCCCTGCGCCGCCAGGTGCACATAATTCTGCGTATCGCGCAGATAACCGACGACGGGCAAGCCGAGACCTTCGACGAACCGATGCAAGTGCTCGGCGGAACGCGTGCGCTCATCGACCCGCATGCCGAGCA
Source organism: Burkholderiaceae bacterium (assembly GCA_041751695.1). Lineage (GTDB taxonomy): Bacteria > Pseudomonadota > Gammaproteobacteria > Burkholderiales > Burkholderiaceae_F > JACCZX01. Next base: position 14,512 of record JBGSWX010000286.1, read on the forward strand.
CCCCCACCTTGCCGCGCTCGCTCAACGTTCCGCGCTCGGCAAGCTTGGCCAAAAAAGTCTGCGTAGCGAAGATGTCGAAAATCGAGGGCTGCAACGGCACGATCACACGATCGGCAAGTTTCAGCACATCTTTGAGATCGCTGCCGCGCAACCCGGCCGGTGTGTCGAGTACGACGTGAGTCACACCGGCCGGCGCGCGCGCAGTGCGCTTGTCGCTCGTGTCCCACGATTCGATGATCGGTGCGGATGGCGGCCGGATCGCGAGCCACGCGCGCGCCGATTGCTGCCGATCGAGATCGCCCAGCATCGCGCGCAAACCGCGACTCGCGTAGTAACCGGCGAGGTTGGTGGCGGTCGTGCTCTTGCCGACGCCACCCTTCGGGTTCGCGATCAAAACAATCATCGAATGAGTCTAGCGGAGAGGTTCGACCCCGGTGCTACCATCGACGCATGCTCGAAGATTTCGATATTTTGGCGGCAAAAATCAAGGAACTCGCATCGATGGTGCAGACCTTGCGCACCGAGAATCAGCAGTTGCGCGCACAACTCGTTGCGGCGTCGTCCGAGCTCGAAGCGATGGGCAGCAGAGTCGATGAAGCGACGCGCCGGCTCGACGCATTGCTGCAGCATCTGCCCGATCCGGTCAAAGCGTCCAGCGTATCGACTCAATGGAAAACCTGAGCGTTTCGATCCTCGGCCGCGAGTACCGGCTCGCGTGCAGCCCCGACGAGAAAGATGCGCTGTTGAAGAGCGCGCAACTGGTCGATACCAAGATGCAGACGATTCGAGAGGCGGGCAAGGTCATGGGTGCCGATCGCATCGCGGTCATGGCGGCTTTGCAGTTTGCGCATGAATTGTTGAACGAAAGAGGCGCCGACGGCGTTGAGGTGGGCGATCTGCGCCGGCGCGTTCGCGACATGCTTCAAGTTTGCGATGAAGCGCTGTTGCCGCAGGAAAAATTGTTCTAATTCAGAAGTTGCACCTTGTATGAAGCAACCCCGGAAGCGCTAAACTGCGCACAAGCGTTTGCAGTTGGAACGCAAGAGAATTCCCTGCGGTGTTCGCGCAAAGGCCTCATAGTTCCTTGAACCAATGCGCTGTGCGCAAGGTTGCTGGCCTCGCGCCGTAGTGTGATCGGCACGCGTTTGCTGAACCTAAACGGCACGGACAGCGACCACCCTGAACCCATGGTTCAGGACATTTGGCCGGGCGGCACAGGCGGGGGATCTTTTTCTTGGCGGTTACAGCCGCGCAAGCGCTTGATCAGCGCGAGGATGTTGCTTAACTCAACTTCAACCGACTGATCATCGATGGAACCGATCCTGGACGCCGCAGCGGCGGTGCTTGCAATCACCGCTCTGGTCAACTGGATCGCGCGTCGCATCAATCTCCCGAGCCCGATCGTGCTGGTCGTCGCCGGCGCCATTCTCGCGCTGGCTCCGGGCTTACCTCGCATCGAGCTGCCACCGAATCTGGTACTGCTCGTTTTCTTGCCGCCGCTGATCTACTACGCCGCGTTCGGCATGAGCTGGCAGGCATTCCGCGACAACCTGCGCCCGATTGTTCTTCTCGCCGTCGGCTGCGTGGTGTTCACCACGATTGTCGTCGCGGCCGCCGCGCATTGGCTGATCGGTATGCCGTGGCCCGTCGCGTTCGTGCTCGGGGCCATCGTTTCGCCGCCCGACACCGTGGCGCCGCTGGCGATTGCTCGGCGGCTCGGCGTTCCAAGCCGCATCACCTCGATCCTCGAGGGCGAAGGCCTGGTCAACGACGCGACCGCGCTCGTGCTATTCAAGTTCGCGTTGGCTGCCGTGCTGACCGGCTTCTTTTCGCTCACACAGGCCACGATGACGTTTGCAGCCATCGTCGCGGGCGAAGCCCTGTGGGGATTGCTCGTCGGCTGGCTGATGCTGCGATTGCGCTTCTGGGCCAATGAGCCGCGCATCGAGGTCACGATCTCGCTGCTCACGCCATTTGTCGCGTTCTGGATTCCACATGCTGCCGGCGGCTCGGGCGTTCTCGCGACTGTCATCGCCGGTTTGTACGTGGGCGTCAAAGGCGTGCAGCTCATACGCTCAAAGACGCGACTGCAGGCCATCTTCTTCTGGGACTTCGTCACCTACTTGATCGAAGGTGCCATTTTTCTGTTGACCGGCCTGCAGGCGCGAGTTGTACTTGAAGGACTCGGCTCGATCGCGTGGAGTCAACTGTTGCTGTACGCCGCAGCGATCAGTCTGGTCGCGATCGCCGTGCGTTACATCTGGGTTTTTCCGGCGACTTACGTGCAGAGCCGGCTATCGCGCACCCTGCGGCAGCAGGACCGCGCGCCGCCCTGGCAATATCCATTCATCATTTCTTTCACCGGCATTCGTGGCGTGGTGTCGCTCGCGGCGGCGCTGAGCATTCCGGTGATGATGAGCGCCAATCAACCGTTTCCCGATCGGCACCTGATCCTGTTTCTAACGTTCAGCGTCATCGTGGTCACTCTCGTCGTGCAAGGTCCGGCATTGCCATGGCTCGTGAGAAAACTCGGCCTGGTCGATTCCGGCAGACGAGAACAGCTTGAGCAGGAAGAACGTGAAGCCGATGCGCGTTTGGAAGCTGCGCGTGCCGCGCTCAATCGATTGGACGAGCTTTCTGCAGAGATCAAAGTGCCCGCGGAGCAGATCCGCCAGGTGCGAGAGCTGCAGTCAGATCGAGTGAGCCAGTTCGAGCGCCGGCGCGACCGCTGTGGTGACGGTGGCGAACTCGCAGCGCGAGTCGATCGCCTCGAACTCGCGCTGATTCAAGCAGAGCGCGACCATGTGAACGGCTCGTTGCGCAGCGGGCGTATCAGCGATGAGATTCGCCGCCGGATTGAACGCGAGCTGGACCTGCGCGAAGAAGCGATTCGCCGCAGCATGGAGTCCGCGGGGGATAAGCTGGAAATCGCGCCTAGCGCTCCGATGCGTAAGTGATCGTCAGCTCGCCCACGCCATCGACATGGCCTTCGAGCTTGTCGCCCTTGTTGACCGGACCGACACCCGAAGGCGTGCCGGAAAAAATGAGGTCGCCGGGCTGCAGCGTAACGAGGCTCGACAGGTAGGCGATCTGCTCCGGAACGCTCCAGATCTGCTGCGATAAATCTCCCTGCTGCTTGACCTGGCCGTTGACCTTGACCCAGATCGCGCCCTGCGCGGGATGACCGATCTCGCTGGCCGGCCGCAGCGCCGAACACGGTGCGGACTGATCAAAGCTCTTCCCCATTTCCCAGGGGCGCCCCATCTTTTTCGCTTCGCCTTGAATGTCTCGCCGCGTCATATCCAGGCCCACTCCGTAACCCCAAACATGATCGAGCGCCTTGTCGACCGGGATGTTCTTTCCGCCCTTGCCGATAGCGACCACCATCTCGATCTCATGATGGACATCCTTGGTGCCGACCGGGTAATCGATCGTGGAATCACTCTGCACGATCGAGCTGGGCGCCTTCATGAAGAAGAACGGCGGCTCGCGATCGGGGTCGTGCCCCATCTCGCGCGCGTGTTCGGCGTAGTTGCGGCCGACGCAGAAGATGCGGCCCACCGGAAAGCGCAGGTCGCTGCCCGCGACCGGCAGCGAGGGCAGCGGGCCGATGTCGATGACGTACTTGGCTTGGCGCAGATCGTCTTTTCCCATGGTCTTCTCTAGTGAAATCGCTAGTCGAGCTTGATGCCGACCGCTTTGGTGATCTTCACGTACTTGTCCACCTGGCCGCGCAGCA
>JBGSWX010000287.1:0-4137 GCA_041751695.1 Burkholderiaceae bacterium
GACGCTGTGACGGGTGCCGCGAATCCGGCGCATGCTGCGCGCGAACTGATTGAGCGATTCGATGAGGGACGATGCAGGTATGAAGAGCAACGAACAACTGTTTGAACGCGCGCAGCGCTCGATTCCCGGCGGGGTGAACTCTCCCGTGCGTGCCTTCCGCTCGGTGGGCGGCACGCCGCGCTTCATCGAGCGCGCCGCCGGCCCCTACTTCTGGGACGCGCAAGGCACGCGCTATATCGATTACATCGGCTCATGGGGGCCGATGATTCTGGGTCACGCGCACGCCGCCGTCGTGCAGGCGATTCAGAACGCCGCAACCTTGGGAATCTCTTTTGGCGCACCGACCGAGGCTGAGGTCGAAATGGCCGAGACGCTGATAAAACTGGTGCCGTCGATGCAGCAGGTGCGGCTGGTGTCGTCGGGCACCGAAGCGGCGATGAGCGCGATCCGCCTGGCGCGCGGCGCCGCAGGGTCAGGGTCGCGCCGCAAGATCATCAAGTTCGAGGGGTGTTATCACGGCCATGCCGACAGCTTGCTGGTCAAGGCGGGCTCCGGGCTTCTCACGTTCGGTCACCCCAGCAGCGCCGGCGTGCCAGCCGACATCACGCAGCACACGCTGGTGCTCGACTACAACGAACCACAACAACTCGAAGAAGCCTTCAAGAAGCACGGCGACGATATCGCGTGCGTCATCGTCGAACCGATCGCCGGCAACATGAACCTGGTGCGCGCCACACCTGAATTCCTGCAAGCGTTGCGCGCACAATGCAGCGCACACGGAGCGCTGCTGATTTTCGACGAGGTGATGTCGGGGTTTCGGGTCGGGTTGGGCGGAGCGCAGGCGCAATACGGCATCGATCCCGACATCACGGTGCTCGGCAAGGTCATCGGCGGCGGAATGCCGCTGGCCGCGTTCGGCGGCAAGCGCGACGTGATGCAGCGCCTCGCACCGCTGGGCAACGTGTACCAGGCCGGCACGCTGTCAGGCAATCCAGTCGCGGTCGCGTGCGGGCTTGCCACGCTCGCCGAAGTCCAGCGTCCAGGCTTTTACGAAGACCTCGGCCGGAGCACGCGTTCCCTGGTCGATGGGCTGGTTCAAACGTCCAAAAACGCTGCGACCGGCTTAGCGTTTTCCGGTGATAGCGTGGGGGGCATGTTCGGCATCTACTTCGGCGCCGAAGTGCCGGGCCGATACGCCGAAGTAATCGCGTGCGATATCGAGCGATTCAAGCGTTTCTTTCATGCGATGCTGGCGCGCGGCGTCTATCTGGCGCCCTCGGCCTACGAAGCGGGGTTTGTGTCGATGGCTCACGATAATTCGGTCATCGAAGCGACGATCGCCGCCGCCGGGGAAGCATTTGCTGAAATCGGCTAAGCCGCTATATCTCCAACACACGGGAACTTGCCCCGCATTGGCAACACCAATCCTCACACAAAAAAACAGATGCAGCTCCTACCTACCCTCGCATTCGCGCTTGCCGCAATGGTCGCAACGCCCGCTGCGGCGCAATCGCTGCCGCGCTTCGGCGCCGTCGAAAAACACGTCGACGCCGAGCTGATCGCCGCGACCGACGCGATCGTCCCCGGCCAGCCGCTCACCGTCGGCCTTCGGTTGAAGCACGAAAACGAATGGCATACGTACTGGCAGGTGCCCGGCGACTCGGGGCTGCCCACGCAAATCAAGTGGCAGCTGCCGGCCGGCTTTAGCGCCGGTGCGATCGATTGGCCGCACCCGAAGCGTTTGCCGGTCGGGCCGTTGATGAATTTCGGTTACGAAGGCGAAACGCTGTTACTGACCACCGTGCAAGTGCCGGCGGATTTGCCGGTCGGCACGCCGGTGACGCTCAACGCAAAAGCGTTGTGGCTCGAGTGCAAGGATGTCTGCATCCCCGGCGAAGCGCAGGTGAAGTTGACGTTGCCGGTCAAGACGCAGGCCGCGCCGTCGTCATCGGCCGGGTTGTTCAAGGCGTCGCAGATGCGTGTGCCGCAAGCAGCGCTGACCGCGAGCGCGAATATCGATGCGACTCGCATTCGCGTTGTGCTGTCACCGCCGGCCGGCAAGACGCTCGACAAGTTCGAATTCTTTCCGCTCGAAGAAGGCCGCATCGAGGCCGCCGCACCGCAAGAGTTGAAAAAAGAGGGCGCGCAGTTTGCGATTTACCTGACCGCGGCCAAGCCGGTCGGAACCGATTTCAAGACATTGAAAGGTGTGATCGTTGCCAACGGCGGCCCGGGCTACGCCAGTGGATGGGCCCATGTCGTCCAGGCACCGCTCACAGCGGGTGCAGTGGCCGCGAGCGCGACGGGGGTTTCAGGAAGCGCGGGCGGCTCTTCGATGTCGCTGTTGGCAGCGCTCGGTACCGCATTGCTGGGCGGATTGATTCTGAATCTGATGCCGTGCGTGTTCCCCGTGTTGTCGCTGAAGTTGATCGGGCTCGCGCAACATCGCACGCACTCGGGGCCGATGGCCGCTCACGGAATCGCGTTCGCGGTCGGCGTCGTGCTTTCGTTCGTGTTGCTCGCAGCGTTGCTGATCGGCTTGCAGCAAGCCGGCAGCGCGCTCGGATGGGGCTTCCAGTTGCAGACGCCGTGGGTGGTCGCGGCATTGACGGTGCTGTTCTTCGGCATCGGATTGAACTTGCTCGGCGTGTTCGAATTCACGATGGGCAGCGGCGTCGCCAACCTGAAAGCGGCCGACACGCTGGCGCAGAAATCCGACTGGCGCGGCAGCTTCGGCACCGGCGTGCTCGCCGTCCTCGTCGCTTCGCCGTGCACCGCGCCGTTCATGGGCGCCGCGCTTGGCTATGCGATCACGCAGCCGGCGGTGATTGCGTTATCGGTATTCGCCGCACTCGGGGTCGGCATGGCCGCGCCGTACGTGCTGCTGACACTGTTCCCGAGCCTGTTGGCGAAACTGCCGCGGCCCGGCCGCTGGATGGAACTGTTCAAGCAGTTCATGGCGTTCCCGATGTTTGCCACCTGCGTCTGGCTGCTGTGGGTGCTCGCGCAGCAAGTCGACGCCGGCGGTGTCGCGCTCGCGTTGTGCGTCCTGGTGGCAGTCAGTTTCGCACTGTGGGCGCTCGGTCTTTCGCAGCGCGGTGCGCGCGTTTTCCGATGGGTCGCCGCCGCCGGCGGGGTACTTGCCGCGTTGACGTTCGCCCCGATTGCCACCAGTGAAGCACTGGCGCCGGGTACGCGCTCGACGGCGGATGCGGGTTGGATCGACTACTCGCCCGAAAAATTGGTGCAACTGCGCGGCGAAGGCAGAGCCGTGTTTGTCGATTTCACCGCTGCGTGGTGCGTGACGTGCCAGTTGAACAAGCGAGTCGCGTTGCGTGCCGACAACGTGAAGAAACGCTTTGCAACCGACAACATCGTGCTGATGCGCGCCGACTGGACCAATCGCGACGAGCGCATCACGCAGGCGCTCGCACAATTCGGCCGCAATGGCGTTCCGCTTTATGTGCTTTACGATCGCAAGGGCGAGGCGTCCGTCCTGCCGGAATTGCTGACCGAAGGCATTGTGCTTGCTGCGCTGGATAAACTGACGATCAACAAATTGAAGGAAGCATCACGATGACACTCATTCGATGGTTTGCCGCTGGCGTGTTCGCATCGTCGATGGTTTCGGGCGTGATCGCCGCGCCCACACTGGGCCAGCCGGCGCCGAATTTTCGCGCGACCGATGTCACGGGCAAGCCGGTTTCGCTGGCGGACTTCAAAGGCAAGTACGTCGTGCTCGAATGGAACAACCCGGGCTGCCCGTTCGTGCAGAAGCACTACGACAGCGGCAACATGCAATCGCTGCAGAAGCGCTACGGCGCAGAAAACGTTGCGTGGCTGTCGATCAATTCGACAACCGAGAGCAGCTCCGACTACATGCCGCCGGCCAAGCTTGCGGCGTGGTTCAAGCAACACAACGCAGCGCCCACTGCGGTGCTGATGGATGCGAAGGGTGAAGTAGGCCGTGCGTTCGGTGCGAAAGTCACGCCGCACATGTACGTCATCGATCCCAACGGAACGCTGGTGTACGCCGGCGCGATCGACGACAAGCGCAGCGCCAATCCGGCCGATGTGAAGAGCGCGACCAACTACGTCGCCGCCGCGCTGACCGATGCCAAGTCGGGCAAGCCGGTA
>JBGSWX010000288.1:0-15008 GCA_041751695.1 Burkholderiaceae bacterium
GCCAGCGGATTGGCGATGCCTTTGCCTGCAATGTCGGGCGCGCTGCCATGAGACGGCTCGTACAAGCCTTGCCCGCTGTCGTTCAGCGATGCCGACGGCAGCATGCCGATCGAACCTGTCAGCATGGCCGCTTCATCCGACAAGATGTCACCAAACATGTTGCCGGTGACGATCACGTCGAAACTCTTGGGCGCCTTCACGAGTTGCATCGCGGCGTTGTCGACGTACATGTGGTCGAGCGCCACGTCTGAATACTCGGCGTGCACCTCGGTGACGACTTCGCGCCAGAACTGAAACGTCGCCAGCACATTGGCCTTGTCCACACTGGTGACCTTGCGCCGCCGCTTGCGTGCAGCTTCAAAGGCCACGCGCGCGATGCGTTCAATTTCCGGCCGACTGTAGCGCATCGTGTCGAACGCCTCGGGCGCACCCGCGAAGGGACCATCGGGCGCATCGCGCCGCCCGCGCGGTTGGCCGAAGTAAATATCGCCCGTGAGCTCGCGCACGATCAACAGATCCAGGCCGGCCACCAGCTCCGGCTTCAGGCTCGACGCGTGCGTCAGCTCGGCGTAGCAGATCGCAGGACGAAAATTCGCGAACAGCTTGAGCTCCTTGCGCAGTCCGAGGATCGCCTGCTCGGGACGCAGATGACGCTCGAGCGTGTCGTATTTCCAATCGCCGACGGCGCCGAAGAGAACGGCGGCGGCAGACTGCGCCAGCTTCAATGTCGAGTCCGGCAACGGGTGGCCGTGCGCCTCGTACGCCGCGCCGCCCACTTCGGCGAACTCGAACTCGAAACCCTCGTCGAGTGCTTCGAGCACGCGCACCGCTTCGGCAACGACTTCCTTGCCGACGCCATCGCCCGGCAACACTGCGATGTTCATACGGGCCTCAGCTCGTTTTAGCGAGCCAGGGCTGCTCGGCGAGGCGCTTCTTTTCGAACGCCGCGATCTTGTCCTTATGGCGCAAGGTCAGTTCGATATCGTCGAATCCATTTAACAGGCAATGCTTGCGAAATGGCGCGACGTCGAACGCATGCTCGGTGCCGTCGGGCTCGACGACGCGCTGGCGCGGAAGGTCGACCGTCAGTCGATAGCCCAAGTGCGCTGCCACCTCATCGAACAGGCGATCGACGACAAGCTGCGGCAGCACCACAGGCACCAATCCGTTCTTGGTGCAGTTGTTAAAGAAAATATCGGCGAAGCTTGGCGCGATGACCGCACGAAATCCGAATTGCAGCAGCGCCCACGGCGCGTGCTCGCGCGAAGACCCGCAGCCGAAATTCCGGGCCGCCAGCAACACCGAAGCGCCCTGGTAGCGCGGCTGGTTCAAGACGAACTCGGGATTGAGCGGGCGCCGCGCGTTGTCCATGCCGGGCTCGCCGCGATCCAGATACCGCCACTGATCGAACAGGTTCGGGCCGAAACCGGTCCGCCTGATCGATTTCAGGAACTGCTTCGGGATGATCGCGTCGGTATCGACGTTGGCGCGCGGAAGCGGCGCGACCAACCCGCTATGGACTTCAAACTTCTGCATGGACTTCGAACTTCTCCATTCCTGCAGTTTGCGCTCTACTTTTTCGCTTTGTCCTCGATCTTCTGGCCAGTACGTTCGACGTCTTTACCGAAGCCTTCCATCGTGTTGCATGCAACCAGCGCAAATACCGTGGCGAGCATGATGAACAGCAATTTCATTACGGTCTCCTCAAGTAAGTTGTCCTCATTGAAGCTTTCTAACATCTGCAAAATGCCCTTCGATGGCCGCGGCCGCGGCCATCGCCGGTGAAACCAGGTGAGTCCGGCCGCCGGTCCCCTGGCGGCCTTCGAAATTTCGATTGCTAGTCGACGCGCAGCGCTCTCCGGGCTCGAGCCGGTCGGCGTTCATTGCGAGGCACATCGAGCAGCCGGGCTCACGCCACTCGAAGCCGGCCGCGCGAAAAATCTTGTCGAGCCCTTCGCGTTCGGCTTGAACCTTGACCAACCCCGACCCCGGCACCACCATCGCAAGCCTGACGCTGCCCGCGACCTTCCTGCCCAGCCGCTTGACGACCCACGCAGCTTCGCGCAGGTCTTCGATGCGCGAATTGGTGCACGAGCCGATGAACACCTTGTCCACGTAAATCCCGGTCATCGGCGTCTTCGGCTGCAATCCCATGTAATCGAGCGCGCGCTCGATCCCTTCGCGCTTGACCGGATCGCGCTCAGCCTCCGGATCAGGCACCGCCCCGTCGATCGTGGTCACCATCTCGGGCGACGTGCCCCACGTGACCTGCGGCTTGATTTCTTCGGCGCGTAGTTCGAGCACGCGATCGAATCTCGCATCGGCATCGGAACGCAACCCGCGCCAACTCTGCGCTGCGCCCTCGAACTGATCGGCCGACGGAGCAAATGGACGGTCACGAACGTAGTCGATCGTTTTTTCATCGACCGCGACGATCCCGGCGCGCGCACCGGCTTCAATGGCCATATTGCATACCGTCATCCGGGCTTCCATCGACAGCGCTTCGATCGCCGCACCGGCGAATTCGATTGCGTATCCGGAGCCGCCGGCGGTTCCGATGCGGCCGATTACGGCGAGCACGATGTCCTTCGCAGTGCAGCCGGTCGGCAGGCGGCCGTCAACCTTGACCAACATGTTGCCGGCTTTCTTCGTCAGCAGCGTCTGCGTTGCCAGCACATGCTCGACTTCGCTGGTGCCGATGCCGAAGGCGAGCGCGCCGAACGCGCCGTGCGTGCTGGTGTGCGAATCCCCGCACACCACCGTCATGCCGGGCAATGTGGCGCCCTGCTCGGGGCCCATCACGTGCACGATGCCCTGGCGCTTGTCGAGAAACGGAAAATACGCGGCGGCGCCGAAGCTGCGGATGTTCGTATCGAGCGTGACGATTTGTTCCTTGGAGATCGGGTCGTCGATGCCGCCGTACCCGTTTTCCCATCCGGTGGTGGGTGTGTTGTGATCGGCAGTGGCCACGATCGAGCTGATGCGCCACGGCGCGCGCCCCGCCAGCCGCAAGCCTTCGTATGCCTGCGGGCTGGTGACTTCGTGCACCAGGTGGCGATCGATATAAAGCACCGTCGTGCCGTCATCTTCGACGTGCACCACGTGGTCGTCCCACAGTTTGTCGTAGAGGGTGCGAGGATCGCTCATGCTCAAATGATTATGCCATCCGAGAGCGGAACATCGGCGCGGTCTGCCAGTCTGAAGTCGCAACCAAGGAGGGTGTTATGAACAGGCCGAATAACGCGAAGATGGTGCAGCGTCGCCATTTTCTCGCCGGCGCGGCCGGCACGATACTCGCACCGCTGGCAGTGGCGCAGACAACGTCGGGCGCTCTGCGCGTCAGCCCATCGCAAACCCTCGGCCCGTTTTATCCGCGCAACGGGGCCGAACGGCCCGTCGAAACCGACGCTGATCTGTTGCGCGTCGAAGGCGATCGGGTGCTGACCAAGGGGGTGCCAATTTATCTGACCGGCCGCGTGCTCGACCGCCGCGGGCAGCCGCTTACCAACGCAGCCATCGAAATTTGGCAATGCGATGCGAACGCTGTGTATCACCACCCAGCGGGCGGCGCCGAAGCCGAGCGCGATCCGAACTTCCAAGGCTACGGCGTGGCTCGTACCGACGCCGCCGGCGCGTTTCACTTTCGAACGATCAAGCCGATCGCTTATTCGGGTCGCACGCCGCATATTCACGTGCGGGTGCAAGCGCCTGGCGCTTCAGCGCTCGCGACGCAGCTGTATCTGGCGGACGATCCGGGTAACCGGCGCGACTTTTTGTTTTCGCGCATGAGCGCCGATGAGCAGGCTGCGGTCACGCTGAAGTTCGAGCCGACCACGGCCGGCGCACCCCATGCGCTCGCGCGCGCAACGCAATTGATCGCGCGCGCCGAACTGGTAGTCGCCTAGCGCTTCGCCGCCTGATACAGCGGCATTACCTTGTCGACGTAGACCTGCAGGTCGCGCAGCCGCGTCGCGCCGCTCGGATGCGTTGACAAGAACTCGGGCGCGCCACCGCCGCCGCTCACCTGCCCCATCTTTTGCCACAGAGTCAGCGCGGCACGCGGGTCGTAGCCGGCGCGCGCCATCAGCTCAACGCCGATGGTGTCGGCTTCCTGCTCGTTCTCTCGACTGTTGGGCAGCACGAAAACAGCCTGGCCGACCGTACCGGTCAATTCCGGGTCGAGCTGCACGCCGGTAAGAACCTGCAGTGCGATCGAGCCAAGGGTCGACACCGCCTGTGTGCTCATTTGCCGCGCGATGCGCTCGCGCGCGTGCTCGCGCAACGCATGTGCGATCTCATGGCCCATCACCGCGGCCAGCTCATCGTCGGTCGCATTCAGCCGCTCGATAAGCCCCGTGTAGACCGCCATCTTGCCGCCGGGCATGGCCCAGGCATTGACGTCCTTCGACGTCAGCACGTTGGTTTCCCACCCCCATCCGGGCGCGTCCTGCCGGAACACCCGCGTCTGCGGAATCAACCGCTGGGCGATCGTTCGCACGCGCTGCACCTGTTGAGGATTGCGGTTAAGAAGGCCTTTCTTCTGGGCCTCGGCCATCATCTGGTCGTACTGCTTGTCAGCCGCCGCTTCGATTTCCTTCGCGCTGACGACCGAGCTCACCTGCTGCTTGCGCGTCACTCCAACGGCGCCGGCGTCGGTGGTTTGAACGGTTTCGCACGCGGCGAGCAATGTGATAGCGATAACCGGTACGACACGCAATAAAAAGTTCTTCATCCAAAGCTCCTGGCGTGCTCAACTGTTACCCGGCGTTGCGGCACGCGCAGCAATCGCCGGTACTTCGTGCGAAACATCGCCGTTTTGCGCGCGGTGAAGCAAGGCGTGATCCATCAAGACCAGGGCCAGCATCGCCTCCGCAATCGGCGTAGCTCGAATTCCTACGCATGGATCGTGCCTGCCGTGCGTCTCGACGATCGTCGGGGCGCCGGCGCGTGTAATCGAGCGGCGCGGCAGTCGAACGCTGGACGTGGGCTTCAGCGCGATCGACACTTCAATGTCCTGGCCGCTGGAAATGCCCCCGAGCACCCCGCCCGCGTTGTTGGCGGCGAAGCCGGTCGGCAGCAGTTCATCACCATGTTCTGACCCTTTTTGCAGCACGCTGGCAAAGCCGGCGCCCATTTCGACGCCTTTTACCGCGTTGATTCCCATCATCGCGTGCGCGATGTCAGCGTCGAGTTTGGCGGCCAGCGGTGCACCGAGCCCGACCGGCACTCCCGTGGCCACCACGCGCAACCGCGCGCCGACCGAGTCGCCGCTCTTGCGCAGCGCGTCCATGTAGTCCTCGAGTTGCTGCACGATCTGCCGGTTTGGCGCAAAAAACGCGTTGGCTTCGACGTCGGCCCAACTCAGGAAGGGAATTTCGATCTCTCCCAATTGCTGCATGCAGCCGCGCACCTGCGTGCCGAACTTTTGGTGTAGCCATTTTTTTGCGACGGCCCCGGCCGCCACCATCGGTGCAGTCATGCGTGCGGACGAACGGCCGCCGCCCCGCGGATCTCGCAACGCGTATTTGCGCCAGTAAGTGTAGTCGGCGTGCCCCGGACGAAACGTGTCGATCATGTCGTCGTAGTCGCGCCCCTTCGCGTCTTCGTTGCGAATCAGCAGCGCGATCGGCGTACCGGTGGTTCGTCCTTCGAACACGCCCGACAGGATCTCCACCCGATCCGATTCGCGACGCTGCGTGACGTGGCGCGAGGTTCCCGGCTTGCGCCGGTCCAGATCGTGTTGCAGATCGGCCTCGGTCAACTCCATCTCCGGCGGGCAACCGTCGATCACACAGCCGATGGCGGGTCCGTGCGATTCGCCGAAATTGGTGATACGAAACAGATGGCCAAACGTAGAGGACATGAATCAGGTGAAAATCGCGAAAGGTGAAAGAGTCTACGTCGGCATACGCCTCTCACGTTTCACAGGTGCGCACCGCGCAACTCGCGCACGCGCTGCATCAATAACTCGGGAGTCGCTATCGCGGGCGGCACCGGCACACCGACCACGAATTCAAGCTTGGATCGCAGTCCGCGCCGCAACCGGGCATCGATCGGCAGCGAAAACGCCTCGCCTCCGTAGCGCGAGAAAAACGATCCCCACAGGCCGCGCAGCGCCATCGGAATGACCGGCACCGGGTTGCGCTCGACGATGCGCCGCACACCCTGCTTGAATGGAGTCAGCTCGCCGGTGTCGGTGATGCGGCCCTCGGGAAAAATGCAGACCATTTCACCTTCGTCGAGCGCTTGCTGAATGCTTTGATGCGCGCGCCGCAACGTCTCCGGATCTGTCCTGGCCGACGCAATCGGAATCGCCTTCAACTGGTTGAAAAACGTGCGCAGGACCGGAATCCTGAAAATGTTGTGATCCATCACGAAGCGAATCGGCCGCGGGCTCTCGCCCATGATCACCACCGCATCGACGAAGCTGACGTGGTTACAGACCAGCACGACCGGGCCGGATTCAGGCAGCCGATCAGTGCCGACCGACCGCACTCGATACAACACGTGCACCACGATCCAGGCGATAAAGCGCAATAGAAATTCGGGCACCAGCAGGTAAATGTAGGCCGCCACGGCCGCATTCATCAGCGCGGCGACCAGGAACAATTGCGGAATCGTCATCCCCGTGGCGAGCAGTGCGGCGGCCGCAATCGATGCTGCGACGATGAACACGGCGTTCAGGATGTTGTTGGCCGCGACGATGCGCGCCACGTGCGTCTTCAGCGCGCGGCTCTGTATCAACGCGTACAGCGGCACCGAGTAGAAGCCGGCGAAGACCGATAGCAGCGCAAGGTCGAGCACGATGCGCCATGCGCCGTCTAGTTCGAAAAACTGCAGCAGCGTGCCGGGGCCCGTCGGCGAGATACCGCGCGAAGCGAGGTACAAATCCGCCGCAAACACCGTCATGCCGATCGAGCCGAGCGGCACCAGTCCGATTTCCACCTTTCGTCCCGACAACCAGTCGGTGAGCACGGCGCCGGCGCCGATGCCGACCGAGAACACCGCCAGAAGAAAAGTGACCACTGCTTCGTTGCCGCCCAGCACGTCGCGTGCAAATGGTGCCAGGCTGGTCAGAAAAATCGATCCGAAGAACCACAGCCATGAAATGCCGAGAATCGAGTTGAACACCGCGCGGTCGCGGCTGGCGATCTTCAAGTTGGCCCAGGTTTCCGAGAAAGCATTCCAGTTGATCCGCAGCGTCGCGTCGGCGGCAGCCGAGACTGGAATGAACTGCGCCGCCACCCTGCCGCCGATCGCCAGCAGCACGATCACCGCTGCCAGGACCGCGGCGCCGGCCTCGTCGAATGTGTTGATTAACATTCCCGCCGCGATCGTGCCGATCAGGATCGCGATGAACGTGGCCATCTCGATCAATCCGTTGCCGCGCGTGAGCTCGCTCGGATCCAGGTGCTGCGGCAGGTAGGAGTACTTGACCGGCCCGAACACCGTCGCTTGCAGCCCGACCAGAAACACCGCGGCGTATACCAAGCCCGGCCACTGAAGCGCCAGCCCGACGGCGCCCAGCGCCATCGCGGCGATCTCTGCGTCTTTGAGGCGTCGGATCAGTCTGGATTTTTCGACTTTGTCGGCAAGCTGCCCGCTGGTCGCCGAGAACAGAACGAATGGCGCAATGAAGAGCGCGCCGATTAAAAAGCCGGCGTAGCGCGGATCGACGCCGCCCCATGTGGCCGCGGCATACGTCGCCAGCAGCGTGAATGCAAACTTGAACACATTGTCATTGGCAGCACCGAGAAACTGAACCCAGAACAGCGGCGCGAAGCGGCGCTCGCGCAATAACGCCGATGCCGGCTGCGAATTCAAGGCGCGATCACTGCGCCCAGCGCATCGCCCGACAGGTACGCGCCTTCAAGACGCGGCCCTTGGCACCAGTCGCCCACCGCGCCGATACGCGATGCGGCGTCCCATAGATAGCGCTCGAGCAGCGGCCGCACCGGCGTCGCATACAGCCATCGATGCGCAGCGAAAAACGCCGGCCGAAAACCGAAGTTGAATCGCTCGGCAAGCGCTTGCGCCAGCAGTGACGCCACGTCTTCACTGGGGGTGTTGAGGTGCGAACCCGACCAGTCTGCGGTGGCATGCAGTACCCACCGTTCCCCCGATTCGGCACTTTCACGCGCAACCCAGGCCAGCGCTGCGTGGTCGTTGACGAACGCGCCGGCGAAATCAAAGCCGCTGGCCGCGTGCAACGTCAATAGTGCAGACCAGCATGGCCGCCACTCGACCATGCGCAGGCTGGGCACGAGGCAAGGCGATACGCCCGACAGCTGCGCGGCCTGAATCGACGGCATCGCAAGCACCAGCGCATCGAAGCCGCCGGGCGATGGCGCGCGCTCGGCTTCGTCCAGCACAGACCAACTCACACCGACCCGGAGCACCGCTTCGACGCGCGTATCAAGCCGCACGTCGAGGCCTTCACCCAGGTGGCGCGCAATCGAGATCATGCCGTCGGCGCCGGTGTAGCGCTCAGCGGACCCCGTCTTGTCTTCGGTCGCGTTGCCGCTGATCGCAATGATGCGGCCGGTGAAGCGCTTGACCACTCCCGCTTTCAGCCACTGGGCGACCGTGCGCTCGAAGGCGTGGCTTTGCACGGTGAAATACTGCGCGCCGTGATCGAAGTTGCCGAACTCGGTGCGCATCGTGGCGGCGCGACCGCCCGCCCGGCGCCCCTGCTCGAATACGGTTACCTTGGCGCCGCGTGCGGCAAGCCTGCGCGCGCACGACAGTCCCGCGATCCCCGCCCCGATGACGGCAACCCGAAACTTATCGGAGAGCGGACCCCCCTCCGGTTGCGTTAGTTGTTCTGTGCCCTCAGGCTCGGCCACGCCGCTCAGCTGCGCGCCTCTTCCGGCTCGTGGTAGTCGCCGATGTATGCCTTCAGCATCTTGTTCTCAAAGCTTTGCTCTTCGAGCACCGCCCTGGCAACGTCGTAAAAGGAAATGACGCCAGCCAGGGTGCGACCGTCCATCACCGGCAGGTAGCGTGCATGCCGCTCGAGCATCAGGCGCCGCACTTCCATGATGTCGGTGTCGGAAGTTACAGTGAGCGGCGCCGGATCCATCGCAGCGCGCGTAGCGATGTCGCCGATCGCACCGCCGTTGGCGTGCAGCCGGTTGATGATTTCGCGAAAGGTCAGCATGCCCGCCAGCTCGCCGAATTCCATCACCACCGCTGAGCCGATATCCATCTCGGCCATCAGGACAACCGCGTCCTTGAGCGGCGCGTTCGGCGCGACGGTGTACAGCGCAGTGCCCTTGACGCGCAATATGTCGGCGACTTTCATGGATCCTCCTGTCGATACTGGGCCGGCGATGCGAACGATCGTAGTCCCGCGCGCACGAACCAACAAGCACAAACACGGCGGGTATTTAGAGGTGGCCGACTATGCCGTCAGGTGCAGCCTCATGCGATCGACCTCGGCCACGATGGCAGCGCTGACCGACGGCTCCCATACCGAATGGCCGGCGTCGGGTACCACCGTGTACTTCGCGCTGGGCCACGCGCGCGCGAGCTCATCGGCGTTGACGATCGGGCACACCATGTCGTAGCGCGCCTGCACAATCGAAGCCGGCAGATGGCGTATCCGATCGAGATTGTTAAGCAGCTGATTGGGGGCGAGAAAGCATTGATGCGCAAAGTAATGCGCTTCCATGCGCGCGAGGCCGAGCGCTTCGTCGGCAAAATGCCGCACCAGCTCGGGATTTGGCAGCAGCGTCGAGCATGAACCTTCGTATTCGCTCCACGCGCGGGCAAACGGCAGGTAGACGCGCGCATCGGTGTCGAAAAGCCGCTTCAGGTATCCCTTGAGCAAGTCCTTGCGCTCGCTCGGCGGCAGCATGCTCGAAAATCGATGCCAGGCTTCCGGGAATATGGCGCGCAAGCCGTAAAGAAACCAGTCGATCTCGCTTTGACGGCCGAGAAAAATCCCGCGCAGCACGAAGGCTGAACAGCGATCCGGGTACGCCTCGCCGTACGCCAGCCCGAGCGTGCTGCCCCACGAGCCGCCGAAAATGAGCCAGCGATCGATCCGCAGATAGTCACGCAGCAATTCGATGTCGGCGATCAAGCGGTCGGTCGTGTTGTCGATGGCGTCGCCCACCGGCGTCGATGCGCCGGCGCCGCGTTGATCGAACAGCACAATGCGGAAAAACTCCGGGTCGAAAAAGCGCCGATGCTCGGGAGAACACCCGCCACCCGGCCCGCCGTGCAGAAAGAGTACGGGCGTGCCCACCGGGTTGCCTGAAGTCTCCCAATACATCGTGTGCACGCCGTCGAGCGCGAGCATGCCGCTGTCATAGGGCTCGACGGGAGGATGAAGAACGGCTCGGGCTCGGGTATCCATCAAGCTGCGAATATAACCATCGCAAAAATCGATCGGGCATCATCGCAACTTTGCGGCCTTGGGATTGCTCGAAATGACCGTCCGCTATCCCGGCTTCGACACCCTTGCTTTGCACGCGGGCCAGCCGCCGGACCCGACCACGGGCAGTCGCGCGGTGCCGATCTATGCGACCGCGTCGTACGTCTTCGAAGACTCCGATCACGCGGCCGCGCTGTTCAACATGGAGCGCGCGGGCCATGTGTATTCGCGCATCTCGAATCCCACGGTCGCCGTGTTCGAGGAGCGCATGGCAGCGCTTGAAAAAGGCGTCGGCGCGATCGCCACGGCGAGCGGACAGGCCGCGCTGCACCTGGCGATCGTGACGCTGATGGGCGCCGGCTCGCACATCGTCGCCAGCCGCGCACTTTATGGCGGCTCGCACAACCTGCTCGGCTTCACGCTGGCGCGTTTCGGAATCGACACGACGTTTGTCGACCCGCGCGATCTCGACGCGTGGCGCTCGGCGATCCGCGTGAACACGCGCCTGTTATTCGGCGAAACGCTCGGCAATCCGGGCCTGGACGTGCTCGATATTGCGGCAGTCAGCGGCATCGCTCACGAAAACGGCGTGCCGCTGCTGGTCGATTCGACCTTCACCACGCCGTACCTGATGACGCCGTTCGATCATGGCGCCGATATCGTCTATCACTCGGCGACTAAATTCATCGGCGGCCACGGCATCGCGATTGGCGGAGTGTTGATCGACGGCGGCACGTTCGACTGGCTGCAAAGCGGCAAGTTTGCAACGCTGACACAGCCGTACGTCGGATTCCATGGGATGAACTTCGCAGAGGAGAGCACCGTGGCGCCGTTCCTGCTGCGCGCGCGGCGCGAGGGGCTGCGCGATTTCGGCGCGTGCATGAGCCCGCACACGGCGTTCTTTCTGCTGCAGGGACTCGAGACTCTTCCGCTGCGCATGCAGCGTCACGTCCACAATGCGCGCAAGATGGTCGCGTTTCTGGTCGGCCATCCGATGGTGCAGTCGGTCGCATACCCCGAACTGCCGTCGCATCCCGACCACTCACTCGCGCAGCGGCTGCTGCCGCGCGGCTGCGGCGCAGTGTTCAGCTTCGATCTGAAGGCGAGCCGCGCTGCCGGCCGCGCGTTTGTCGAGGCGCTGCGCGTCTTCTCGCACCTGGCCAATGTGGGTGATGCGAAATCGCTGGTGATTCATCCGGCATCGACCACGCACTTTCGCGTGCCCGATCACGAGCTCGAAGCCTCGGGCATCACGCAGGGGACGATCCGGCTTTCGGTCGGGCTGGAAGACAGCAATGATCTACTCGACGACCTCGCACAGGCGCTGAAACGTGCATCGAAAGTGCCCTGATGGATCTGGTCGACACGCCGCGCCTGTACGCCTACACCGGCGGCAAGCCGTTCGATGCTTCGCTGCCGGCGATCGTGTTCCTGCACGGCGGCGAGCACGATCACAGCGTGTGGATCCTGCAGAGCCGCTACATGGCGCATCACGGCTACGGCGTTCTTGCGCTCGATCTTCCGGGGCACATGCGAAGCGCGGGCCCGGCGCTGACTTCCATCGAAGCGATGGCCGATTGCCTGGCCGATGCTCTCGATAAGACCGGCGCGCAGAACATGATCTTGGTCGGCCACAGTATGGGCTCATTGATCGCGCTCGAGCTCGGCACGCGACTGCGCGAGAAAGTGCGCGGCGTGGTCCTGATCGCAACCGCTTCTCCGATGCGCGTGTCCGATGCGCTGCTCGATGCGACCCGAAGTTCGCCGCCCGCCGCGATGGACATGATCAACGTGTGGTCTCACAGCGCTTCGATCGCAGCGTTCGATCGCAAGCCATCGAGTCCTGGCCCTGGCTTCTCGAATATCTGGAGCAACTTGCGGTTGATGCAGCGAATCGCACAGCGCAACGGCGCCGACGTGCTGCACGCCGACTTTGCCGCGTGCAACGCGTATCAACACGGCACGCAGGCCGTTGCCGCGCTCAAGTGCCCGGTACTGTTCATCCTCGCATCCTCAGATTCGATGACGCCGGCGCGTGCGGCGCAGCCGCTGATCGATGCCTGCAGCGATGCGACCGTCGTGACGCTGCCCGGTGCCGGCCATTCGATGATGGCCGAGAATCCCGATGGCGTGCGCGACGCGTTGCTGCCCTTTGCCGCGCGCGCGTTCGAGCGCGCCGCGGTCTGACATCGACGTGCATTGGCTATCGGCGGTCAACTGGGACACCTATTGGCTCTACCTTCTGACCGAGGCGGCATTGTCGCTGTCGCCAGGGCCGGCGGTGATGCTGGTGATTGCCTACGGTTTGACGCACGGCGCACGGCGCACGATGTTCGCCGCGCTTGGCGTGTTGACTGCCAATGCGCTCTATTTCGCGATCTCAGCCACCGCACTCGGTGCGGTGCTGATCGCTTCGAAGCCGTTCTTCGTCACCGTCAAGTGGTTCGGCGCGGCCTATCTCGTTTACATCGGAATGTCCGCCGTGCTTGGCCGCCCCTCGCCGATCACGGTCTCGAACGCGGCGGCGCGCAACGCTTCTGCGCGCTCAATCTACCTTTCAGGCCTGACGCTACAGCTCGCCAATCCGAAGACGCTGATTTTCTTCGTCGCGATCCTGCCGCAGTTCGTCGATCCGGCACTGCCGATCGGGGCGCAGATGATCTGGCTCGCACTCGGATCGATCGTGCCCGAGCTGATCATCCTCGGTGGCTACGGCTACCTCGCATCGCGCGCGGCGCATATCGCGACCGACCCGCGTTACGCGCGGATCACTGACCGCGTGGCCGGTGTGCTTGTGCTCGGCGCAGCCGCGCTGGTGCTGATCGTTGCGCCGTCTTGAGGCACGCGACAAAAAGATTTACATTGGAGTCGCCGATGAGTACAGATTCAACGTCACCGCAGCGCTTTGCAACTTTTCGCGAGTTTTATCCGTTTTACCTCTCCGAACATCGCGACCGCACTTGCCGCCGGATGCATTTCGCCGGTTCGACTCTCGCACTCGTTTTTCTGATCGTCGCCATCACGACACGCAATGCCTGGTGGCTGTTGGCAGGCTTGCTGTGCGGCTATGGATTCGCCTGGGTCGGTCACTTTGTATTTGAAAAGAACAAACCTGCCTCGTTCAAGCAACCGCTGCTGAGCTTTATCGGCGACTGGGCAATGTATCGCGACATCTGGACCGGCAAGATTCGGCTCTAGTTCTTGCCGGCGAGACCCTTTGCAATCGGCTCCTGCAGCCATTCCGATTGCAGCCAGCGCGTGCGCAATGCTCGCAAGCCGAGCGCCTCGACTCCCATCAAGCTATTGGCCGGGTCGACTGCGAAGTGTTCGAACGCCGGCTTTAGCGTCACTTCGTTCTCGTCGCAAATCAGCATCCAATCGTGCTCGCCCGAGCGCCCCGCGCGCGTGCCGGCCAGTTGCCTGACGTAGCCGAGGCGCCCAAGTGCTTCCAGGAGCAGCTCGGTTTCATCGATTGATGTTCGGACCTGCCGCGCGAGCGCACTCGGCGCCATGGCGGGCAGATTGCTCCCCTTGGCTTCCAGCAATACCTTGAGCATCGCGACCACGGTCACGAACTGATTGCCGGCGCGCAGCTCATCGGAAAATCGCGTCGCACGCAGACGCGGCAGCGTCGCGGTAATCGCCGCACCGAACAGAATCGAGTACCACGACAGATAGATCCAAATCAGGAACAGCGGCAGCGCGGCGAACGCGCCGTACACCGAACCGGTGGTGCCGCGTGAAACAAATTCACCGAACGACAGCTTCAGCAACTCAGCCAGAATCGCTGCAATGAACCCGCCGATCAGCGCGTCACGCCACGCGACCGAGCGATTCGGCACGAAGACGTACAGCGCGGCGTAGGCAACCCCGCTGACGAGCACCGGCGCGTAGTCGAGCGCGCCGCGCAGCAACGCCGGCAATTGCTCGATCGCATCGCCCGATTGCGTCCACACATAAGAGCTCGCGCTCAGGCTGGCGCCGACCAGCAGGGGGCCGAGCGTAAGAATCGCCCAGTAGATCAGCACCCGCTTGGCCAGCGTTCGCTGATTGCTTACGCGCCAGATGTCGTTTAACACGCGCTCGACCGTCACCATCATCGCAAGCGCGGTCACTGCCAGAAATATCAGGCCGAACGCCGTCAGCCGCGTCGCCTGCAATGCAAATTCGTTGATGTAGGTCAGCACCGTTTGCGAGATCTGCCCGGGCAGCGCACTCGACACCGCGTTCTCGACCGCTCCGCGAAACTCGACGAACAGCGGAAACGCGGTGAATAGCGCGAGCGCGACCGCAAACAGGGGCACGATCGTCAGCGTGGTCGTGAAAGTCAGACTGCCCGCCACCTGCGCCATTTTCACGTCGCGCGCACGACGGCGCGCAAAGACCGCGACATCGTGCGCCCTTTTGAGCCACGGATAGCGATCGAGCCAGGGCGCGAGATTGAAACGCATCGGGCGGCGATAATAGCGACCCGCTTGCCTGCGCACGCGTTCGATTCAACTTCGTGGATATCCTCGTCCTTTACTACTCGCGTACCGGCGCGACGCGGCTGCTGGCCGAAGCGATTGCGCAGGGCATCGATCAGGTCGACGGTACGAACGCGCGCCTGCGCACCGTGCCGCCGGTG
>JBGSWX010000289.1:0-2739 GCA_041751695.1 Burkholderiaceae bacterium
TGTGCGTCGGATACATCGCCGCCCAACTTGCGGGCGCTTTGATCGGCGTCGCCGCCGCCCACGCGATGTTCGACTTGCCGGTCGCGCAGGTATCGCTTAGAGAGCGCTCTGGCGCTGCGCAGCTGTTCAGCGAATTCGTCGCGACGTTCGGTTTGATCGCTACGATCACGCTGACTGTTCGCTACGCGCCTGCACGTGTCGCGGCGGCGGTTGCCTGCTACATCACGGCCGCCTACTGGTTCACCGCGTCAACTTCGTTCGCCAATCCCGCGGTGACGGTGGCCCGCTCGCTCAGCGACACGTTTGCCGGTATCCGGCCAATGGATGCACCAGCCTTCATACTCGCGCAATTCTGTGGAGCAGGTGCGGCGATGTTTGTCTCTTCCTGGTTACTGCGAACGCGTCCGCGCTAGGCGAACAACGCCTTCGTAAAGCAATGAGCGATTCCCGGTGGTTGGTGCTGATGTGTGCGAGCCGCGTCGGCTTCTCGCTGATTTTTACCGTCTATTCCGCGCTGTTGCCGGTGCTGATGGGCGCATGGCAAATGAATGCGGCTGACGCGGGCCTGGTGCAAAGCGGATGGCACGTCGGATACTTGATATCGCTATTCGGTGCCGGCCTGCTGACCGACCGGATCGGCGCGCGCAAAACTTTTCTGTTGATGAGCGGTGGCGCATGCGCGAGCGCGATGCTGTTCGCGCTTTTCTCGAACGGGTTCTGGTCGGGGCTTCTGCTGTATTTCTTCGCGGGACTCGCTGCGGGAGGCTCGTACACCCCGGTTCTCGCACTGATCGCGCAGCGCTATGAGCCGGCGAAGCGCGGCAGCGCGATGGGCTGGTTTCTGGCCGCCGGATCGTTCGGTTACGGAGTGTCGCTGATCGCGTGCGCCGCGATTGCGCCGTGGGCGGGTTGGCGGGCCGGGCTGGCACTGTCTGCCTTGGCCACCATCGCCGGCGCGTTGCTTGGTTGGATAGCGCTGCGGGACACTCGCGACAGCGCGCCGCACGCTTCGGCGACGTTGCCTTGGCTCGAATCAGCGCGTCAACTTTGGCAGAACAAACCGGCGAAGCTCGCCATCGGGTCGTACACATTTCACTGCTGGGAATTGCTTGGCATGTGGGCATGGCTTCCCGCATTTCTCGTGGCAGCCGCTGCACAAGGCGGCGACCCTTCAACGAGCAGCCTCGCCATTGGCGTGGGCATCGCGGGAATGACGCACTTGGCTAGCGTGGTGGGCAGCATCGCGGGCGGCACGCTGTCCGATCGAATTGGCCGCACGCGAGTCATTTTGATCATGAGTTGTGCGAGCCTCGCTTGCTCGTTTTCTTTCGGCTGGATGCTGGGCTGCGCGTTTTGGCTGATCGCGCTCGTTGCGATTGTCTACAACCTGGCAGCGATCGGTGATTCATCGGTGTTCTCCACCGTGCTCACCGAATCAGTGCCGCCGAGTCAGATTGGTTTCGCGTTTTCAGTGCGGTCGGTACTGGGCTTTGGAGTGGGCGCCATCAGCCCGTGGGTTTTCGGCGTGGTGCTCGATTGGGCCGGTGCAGGCGACCCGGGTCAGCAAGCGTGGGGGCTGGCGTGGTGCTCGATCGGTATCGGCGCACTCCTCGGCCCGTTGCTAACGTGGCGTCTGCACAAAAGCCTTGCAAGGCCGGTCACTCGGAGCGCTGGAGAATTCAATGCCTGACACCGAAACGCAGCACCCGCTGCGCCCATTCCTGAAGAACTGGGTTTGGGAGCACGGGCACATCGGTACTCGCTATCTCGACTGCGTCGATGGTGAAATCAAGTTCGACGACGGCAAGAAGGCGCGATTCGCGTCCGAAAAAATCTTTCACGTTTCGCTAGCAAATGATGCCGATGATGAAGCACATCGTGCCGGTCCGGCGATCCACGAGGAGAAGCTTGCGCGGTTCCTGCGCGCCGCCCAGCTAGGCAAGCCCGAAGAAGCCGGCTCGGCGGTGGACGTGCAGCGCGCGGCGCAGGATTGCGTCGACCTCGGTTATGTCTGCGCCTATCAGCAAGACGCTCAACGTGCTCGCGCGCGCTACGCGCTAGAGCCGATGTTCGAGGATGAGATCAGCGCTGCAGTCATCAGCGACATCCGGACCATGTACATGGGTTTGCGCGAGCGACTAACGCTGTATGACTTCACCGTGTTTCACGGCTTGCCCTCGCCGTTGCTCATCAACGAAGCACCCTTCATCGACTGGCGAGCACGCGCTCGGCCGCCGCAGCCATTCGTGTCGCTGCCGCTCGGGCCTTACTGCCTCCTTGTGGGCACGCCGTCGGGCAAGAAGAGTCGTGCCGGGCCGGT
The DNA here is from genome assembly GCA_041751695.1 of Burkholderiaceae bacterium. Classification (GTDB taxonomy): domain Bacteria; phylum Pseudomonadota; class Gammaproteobacteria; order Burkholderiales; family Burkholderiaceae_F; genus JACCZX01. Next base: position 2,321 of record JBGSWX010000289.1, read on the forward strand.
GCTCTGGAAGAGCGTTAGCGGCATGGGGCCGTTCAAGGACCACAACCTGCACATTGTGGAAAGCGCGTGCCTGTGGTTGGTGGCGACCACCGACGAACAACTCGTCGCGGTACAAGATCGCTTTGCTCCGCCTGCGGACGTCAAGCCAGAGGCTGCAAAGTCTTGACCGGCATTGGCATGATGTCCCTCAGTCCGTTCTACGCTAGGAAGTCGCTAGCGTCGGGAATCGGCCGAGGCTGTGTAAAAACGCAACCACGTTTTAGACTTCGCCAACGCATCATGCGAGGTCGGCCGAATGAAGCGATTCATTGAAGGCGAGGACCGAACACAGGTTACTTTGCTACCCGCGTGTCTGGATGATTATGCAGGTCCGGACAACCCGGTGCGTGTGATCGAGGCGTTTGTTGAACAACTCGACT
>JBGSWX010000290.1:0-4121 GCA_041751695.1 Burkholderiaceae bacterium
CGCGCTGCCGGCTGCGCGGCCTGCGGCAGGCAATCGACGGGTTCGCTCAGAAAACCCATACCTACTTGACGGTGAATCGCGCAACGTTGTTGCGCATGATGGGCAGAAGGTTAAACGCCACGCCTCGCACTTCGACCGACGTCCGCGTTGCATCGCCGATCAAGACGTTCAACGGTAGGTTGCCCTCGAGTGCGTGCTCGGCCCCGGGGGTACTGAGTTGCGACAACAAAACCTTGCCGCCAGCGTCGGTGACTTCGACCCACGACGCTCCGGTGAATCGCAGCATCAGCGTGGGCGCCGCTTCGGTGCGGGCGGGCGTGGCTGCGAGCGGAGCGGTTATAGCGGGCACGGCAGCCACGGGTGGCGCCGCCACAACGGGCGCCGAGGTGGCGGGTGCTGCTTCAATCTGTTTCGGCGCCGCAGCGGTTTCAGCGGCGTTCACAGGCGGCGCTGTAACTTCGGCCGCTGCTGGCGGCGATACCGGTTCGACAGCGGGCGTTATCGCCGGTGCCGGTGTCGGTGTTGGCGTTGCCACCGGTGCGCGCACAACGGCAGCTTGAGTCTCCACTTCGCGCTGCGTCGTTTGCCAGCCCAGCAGACCGAGCGCGATCAACGCGGCCACCGCAATACCCATCACCCAGCGCGAACTGCGCTCGCGCACCGCGCTGCGCTCAACCGCGTAGTCGCTGGCCGCATCGCCGTTTTCGGGGTCGGGCACGGGCGCAAGCTTCGCGTTCAAGTCGCTCAGAAGCGGCACGGGATCGATTTTTAGTGTGCGTGCATAGCCGCGAATAAAGCCGCGCACATAAGGAGGTTCAGGCAGGCGCGCCAGATTTTCCTGCTCGATCGCACGCACCTGGTCCGGATGCAGGCGCAATTGCGCTGCGATGTCGGTCACGCCCATGCCCGCGCGCTGCCGCTCCCATGCAAGGCGCGCGCCGTAACCCGCGGGAGCGTCAGATGACGGGGCGGACGCGGTCTCATCACGCGGCGCGGCGCCGCGTTCGTCTGACACGACGTCCGGGTCAGTCATCGAAATCGCCGCGCGCCAGCGCGGCCGTCTCCGGTGATTGCGGAAAGCGTTGCTTCAGCTCATTGGCCAGCTGCGTCTCGGTGCGCAGGTCTGCGTTGGCGCGCGCGACGCGCAAGCCGAGCCACAGGCTCTCGGCCGACGACTCGACCGACTTGGCAAGAATGTTGTAGTAGAAAGTCGCCTTCTCGACCTGGTTGGTGGCCAGATACAGCCGCGACAATAAGAACTTCGGCACTGCCACGCCGGCGTCGAGCTCGAATGAGCGCCGCAGGTAGCGCTCGGCGCCCGCGTAGTCCTTGACCCGCATCAGGCAGGCGCCGGCGTTCTGGTTGGCTCGCGCCGGCGTGCGGTACAGCGGGTCGCGCAATGCGCGCTCGAAGTACTCGATCGACTCGCGCTCACGCGCCGTGTTGCACAGGAAGTAGCCGTAGTTGTTGTTGAGCTCGGAACTCGCGGCTTCGAGTTTCAGTGCGCGCTGAAAACTCTCTTCAGCGTCGCGGTTTTCCTTCATGTCCATATAAATAAGCCCGAGCAACCCATGCGCTTCGGAATAGCTGGCGTCGATGGCCGCCGCACGCCGCGCTTCTTCGAGCGCCACCGCAAGCTGGCCGTTGCGGTAATACCCGGCCGCCAGATCGGTGCGCGCTTTCGCGCGCGTGCGTTGGTCGGCTTCGTTGGCCTTCGCAGATCGATCGGACGCGGTGGTCTTCGACACACCCTCGTTGCTTACGGTCGTGGTCGTGGTCGTCGTGCAGGCGGCACCTAAAACCACAAGTGCTGCGCAGAGCGTTAAGCGAAATCCCATGGGTGTTCCTCTAGTGCGCACTGGCGCTTATCGGAATAATTTTTCGCGCCGCACGTTCGGTCAAGCGTGTTCGATCGCGAATGTCGCCCGCGAGCTGCCCGCACGCCGCATCGATATCGTCGCCGCGCGTCTTGCGCGTGGTGGTGACGATGCCGGCATCGATCAGGCGCTGCGCAAACGCGCGTATGCGTTGCGGCGACGAGCATTGCAGCCCGGATTGCGGAAACGGGTTGAACGGAATCAGGTTGAGCTTGCACGGCACGTCACTCACCCGCGCGGCGAGCTCGACCGCCTGTGCGTCGCTGTCGTTGACGCCGTCGAGCATCACGTACTCGAACGTGATGAAGTCGCGCGGGGCAGCTCGCACGTAGCGGCGGCACGCGGCAAGCAACGGTCGAAGCGGATACTTTCGATTCAGCGGCACCAGCTCATCGCGCAGCGCATCGTTCGGCGCATGCAGCGACACTGCGAGCGCCACCGCGCAATCGGCGGCCAGGCGGTCCATCATCGGCACCATGCCCGAGGTTGACAGCGTGACGCGGCGGCGCGAGAGCCCGTAGGCGTTGTCGTCCAGCATCAGCCGCAAGGCCGGCAGCACCGCATCGTAGTTTTGCAGCGGCTCGCCCATCCCCATCAGCACCACGTTGCTGATCACGCGCTCGGCATCTACACCATCGCTGGCGGTCGAACGCAATGCGTGCTCCGCCATCCACAGCTGGCCGACGATCTCAGCGGTCGTCAGATTGCGGTTGAACCCCTGCTTGCCGGTCGAGCAGAACACGCAATTGACCGCACACCCGGCCTGCGTGGAAATGCACAGCGTGCCGCGCTCGACTTCCGGAATGAACACGGTTTCGATCGAATTGCGCTGGCCGACATCGAGCAGCCACTTGCGGGTGCCGTCGTCGGAGGTCGAGTCGCTCACCACACCCGGCGCAATGATTTGCGCATGCTCGGACAACTTGGCGCGCAGCGATTTGGCCAGATCCGACATCGTGTCGAACTCCCGCGCTCCACGCCGATGAATCCAGCGCAGCAACTGGCGCGCGCGGAACGGCTTTTCGCCGAGCGACCCGACATACGCCGCCAAGCCGGCCGCGTCGAAGTCGAGCAGATTCACAAGCGACATTGCAGGAGTTCCGTTACCGCGAGTAGACGTTCATCTGTGCAAAAAAATAGTCGATCTCGACCTGTGCGGTCGCCGCGGCGTCCGACCCATGCACCGCATTGGCGTCGATGCTATCGGCGAAGTCCGCTCGAATCGTGCCGGCCGCCGCCTTCTTGGGATCGGTTGCGCCCATCAGCTCGCGATTCTTCGCGATTGCGTTGTCGCCTTCAAGCACCTGCACCATCACCGGACCGGACGCCATAAAGTGCACCAGGTCCTTGAAAAACGGCCGTTCGCGATGAACCGCGTAGAAGCCTTCGGCTTCGGCGCGCGACAACGACATCATTCTCGCCGCGATCACCTTCAAACCATTCGATTCAAAGCGCGAATAGATCTGGCCGACGACATTCTTGGCCACCGCATCGGGTTTGATGATCGACAACGTTCGTTCCACCGCCATGACTGACCCTTTTCATTGTTTTTGTCGCGCGGAGCCCTTCAAAAAGCTCTTCGAAATGAATGACTTGCGACGCGCAACTTAGCGTGAAATGTTAACACGCAGCGCCCGAACAGCGGCACCATTGCTCGCTAGTCAGGGGCTTCCAGCAGCGCAATCGACTCGACGTGCGATGTATGCGGAAACATGTTGACGACCCCGGCGGCGCGCAGCGTCCAGCCGCCCTGGCTGACCAGCACGCCGCAGTCGCGCGCCAGCGTGGCCACGTTGCACGAGACGTAGACCACGCGTGAAGGCGGGTTCGCGTCCGCGGTGGGTGCAGCTGTTAAAACCTGAACCAACGCCAGCGCACCCTCGCGCGGCGGGTCGATCAGCACTTTGCCGATTCGGCCGTGCCGATCGCCGAGCGCTCGCCAGTCGTCAAGCGTGAAGTCGAACAGGTTGCGCGCCTCGAACTGCGTCCGGTCCGTCAGGCCGTTGCTTTCCGCGGCGATGCGTGCGCGCTCGACCAACGGCGCGCTGCCTTCAAGCCCGACCACTCTTTTCGCGCGCGTGGCCAGCGGCAAGGTGAAGTTGCCCAGGCCGCAGAAGAAATCTGCGACAACCTCGCCTGACTCGGCTGCCAGAAGTCGCACGACGCGCGACACCAGCGCTTCATTGACGCGGTGATTGACCTGGGTGAAGTCGGTCGGTGAAAAAGGCAACGCCACGCCAAATT
>JBGSWX010000291.1:0-5901 GCA_041751695.1 Burkholderiaceae bacterium
TCCCACACCATCAGCGCACCGGCGCCATGCGCACGGCTCGTGAGCGCGGCCATGTCGTGCATCGCGCCGGTCTTGTAGTTCACGTGCGTCAGCATGACGACAGCGGTGCGGTCGTCGATCGTACCGGCCACTGCGTCGAACTCGACCAGCTTCAATTCGTGGCCCTGTCCGAGCAGATCGATAAGCCCTTGCGCCACATACAGGTCGGCCGGAAAATTTGCCTTCTCGGACACGATCACGTTGCGTTGGCGCAGCGAGACTTGCGGCCGCGATGCCTGCATGCGCAGCGCGGTCGTCAGCACCTTGAACAGGTTGATCGACGTCGAGTCGGCGCATAGCACCTCATCCGGGTGTGCGCCGATCAACTGCGCGATCTTGGCGCCGACGCTCCGCGGCAGGTCGATCCAGTGGGCCGTGTTCCACGAGCGGATCAGGCCCTCACCCCATTCGTGCTCGATCAAGTTGCGAACGCGCGCGCTGGTGGCGCGCGGCAATGCACCGAGCGAGTTTCCGTCCAGATAGATCACACCCTCCGGCAGAGCGAACTTGTCGCGCTGCGCCGCGAGCGGATCCCGCGCATCCAGCGCGAGGCAATCGTCGCGCGTCACGCCAACTCGCGCAGAACGGCGCGCACCGGACTCGCATCGCAACCGGCAATCTTCAGCGGCAACGCGATCAACTCGTAATCGCCCTCGGGCACGTCATCGAGCACGATGCCCTCGAGGATCGCCATGCCGTGCGCGCGCACGCGTTGATGCGCGTCGAGTGTCTTGCTTTGTTCCGGGTCGAGCGACGGCGTATCCAGCCCGATCAGGCGGACGCCGTGACGATGCAGCAGATCGATCGTCTGCGGCGCAATCGCGCTGAAATTCGCATCCCACGCCGACACCGGCGCTGCGCGATAGGTTCGCAGCAGCACGCGCTCAGGCATCGCTTGCAGGTGTTGATCAATGTGCCGCGGTTCGACGAGCGCCCCCGCGTCGATCGCGTGAATCACGCGGCACGGCCCGAGGTACGTTTTAAGAGGCACCTCGGCGATCGACTTGCCGCTCGCGTCGTAGTGCAGCGGCGCGTCGGTATGGCTGCCGGTGTGCGGCGACAGCGTGATCTCGGACACGTTGACGGGGCAATCGGCAGACAGCGTCCACGTCCAGCGTTGCGAGAAGGCGCTGTCGCCCGGAAACACCGGAAAGCCGGGCCCGATCGCGGGTGAGATGTCCCAGAGGCGTGGCATGGCCCGGGATTCTAGGCGCGCTTGTATCCTTTCCTAATGCGCATCGACATCATCGGCGGCGGACCGGCTGGGTTGTATTTCGCAATTCTGGCGAAAAAGAGTTTTCCGGCGGCAACGGTCGACGTCGTCGAGCGCAACGCGGCCGATGACACGTTCGGCTTCGGCATTGTGCTTTCCGACGAGACGCTGGCGAATTTGAAAGCCGCCGACGAGCCGAGCTATCGCGAGATCGCCGGCAATTTCGCGTACTGGGATGACATCTTCGTGCAGTTTCGCGGGTACACGATGAAGTCCTCGGGCCATGGGTTCTCAGGCGTCAAACGCATCACGCTGCTGCAGATTCTGCAGAGGCGCGCTAGCGTGCTCGGCGTGCGCGTGCGATACCGCACTGAAGATCCTGGCATCGATGCTCATCGCGGCGCGCAGTTGATCGTGGCCGCCGACGGCGCGAACTCAGCCCTACGCGAGCAGCACAAGCAACACTTTGCCCCGATCGTCGACCTGCGCAGTAATCGCTTTGTCTGGCTCGGCGCCAATCTCTCGTTGCCGGGGTTTTTCTACAGCTTTCGCGAAAACGAACACGGGCTGTGGAACATGCACGCGTACATGTACGCGCCCGGCGAGAGCACGATTGTCATCGAAACCACGGAAGACGCGTGGCATCGCTCGGGCTTGGCGGTCGATGACGAGGCGGCGACCGCAGCCTACGTCGAACGTGTGTTCAACGAAGAATTGAAGGGCAGCCGTGTGCTGACCAATCGTTCGTTATGGCGGCAGTTTCCAACGATCACGCTCGATACCTGGCACGGCCGGTCGAGTGGTGTGCCGTTGGTGTTGCTGGGCGATGCCGCGCATACGGCCCACTTCGCCATTGGCTCCGGCACCAAGCTCGCGCTCGAAGATGCGATTGCGTTGCACAAGGCAGTGATCGCGCGGCCTGGCGATTTGCAGAGCGCGCTTGCTGACTACGAGGCGCAGCGCCGCGATGAAGTTGGGCGTATCCAGCATTCGGCCAACGTGTCGCTTGCGTGGTTCGAGAATGTACGCCGCTTCTGGCGGCTCGAGCCGTGGCAGTTCAACGTGAGCCTGCTCACGCGCAGCAAGCAGATCACATACGAGAACCTGAGGCTACGCGATGCTGCTCTGGTGGCTGATGCGACCGAGCGCTGGAATCGGCGCGAGGCGCAGCGTTTGCACGCGCACCCGCCCGCGGATCTGCGCACTCCGCCGATGTTTGCTCCGCTGCGCCTGCGCGATCTGCGGCTTGCCAATCGCGTGGTCGTATCGCCGATGGCGCAGTACTCGGCCGTGGACGGCACGGCCAACGATTGGCATTTCGCGCACTACGCCGAGCGCGCCAAAGGCGGCGCGGGTCTTGTCTTCGTCGAGATGACCTGCGTGTCTCCGCACGGCCGCATCACGCCGGGCTGCACCGGGTTGTATTCCAGCGAGCATGTCGAGCCGTGGCAGCGACTGGTCGATTTCGTGCATCGCCATAGCGACGCGAAGATCGCGATGCAGATCGGGCATTCGGGTCGCAAGGGATCGACGCAGGTCGGATGGCGGCAGATGGATTGGCCGCTCGACGACCATGACACCGAACCGAACTGGCCGTTGGTATCTGCCTCGGCGATTGCGTATCGGGCCGGCGTCAACCAGGTGCCGCGCGCCGCGACGCGCGATGACCTGGATGAGTATGTCGAGCAGTTCTGCAACTCGGCGATCATGGCCGAGCAGGCAGGATTCGATCTGCTCGAGCTGCATATGGCGCACGGATATCTGCTGGCGAGCTTCCTGTCGCCCATCACCAACCAGAGAGAGGACGAATACGGCGGCTCGCTCGCGAATCGGCTGCGCTTTCCGCTCGAGCTGTTTCGCGCGGTGCGCGCGGTGTGGCCGCAGCACAAGCCGATGTCGGTGCGCGTGTCAGCGACCGACTGGATTGCCGGCGGCACCACGGGTGCCGACAGCGTGCAGGTCGCGCGCGCGTTCAAGGAGGCTGACTGCGATCTGTTCGACGTATCGACCGGGCAGACCGATCCAGGCAGCAAGCCTATTTACGGCCGCATGTTCCAGGCGAGCTTTTCGGAGCAGATCCGGCTCGAAGTCGGCATCGCAACGATGGCGGTCGGTGCGGTCACGAGCGCCGATCAGGTCAACACGCTGCTGCTGTCGGGCCGCGCCGATCTGGTGGCGCTGGCGCGCCCGCATCTGGCCGACCCGTACTTCACCTTGCGCGCGGCGGCCGAGCTCGGCTACGAAGGTGTCACCTGGCCGTCGCAATACTTGATCGGCGCGCAGCAGCTGCACGCATTGCACCAGCGCGCGCGGGAGGACGCACAGCGTCAGAAGGTCGCGGAAAAGCGTTCGCGTGAAAACGGCTAGCGCCTGAATAAAATTTGCGTTGCCAGCGCAGTGCCGATCAGGATCACAGCACAACCGCCCAGCATCACCCCGGTCACGCTTTCCGCCAGGAACAGCACGCCCCAGAGAATCGCGAACGCGGGAATCAGGATTGTAACCGCCATTGTCTTGGTCGGCCCCACGCGTGCAATCAACCTGAAATACAGCGCATACGCAATCCCGGTGCAGAACACGCCGAGCGCGATGATTGCAAACCAGTCGAGCGGGCCCGGCGTTGCCGGCGGCAAGTAAAAGACGGCAATCGGCAGCAGCAGCGTGGCAGCCGCAATCTGGCTTCCGGTGGCTACCGCGAGCGGTCGAACGTGCGCGAAGTAGCGCTTTACCAGGTTGCCGGATATCGCGTACGAGACCGACGCCAATAGCCCGGCACCGATCGCCCATCCGCCGCCGCCCGGTTTGAAACTGGCGCTGCCCGCCGACAGCCAAAGCACGCCGGCGAAGCCGATCGCCAGACCCAGCCACTGCAGCCACGTCAGTCGCTCGCGCAGCCACAACCATGCGACCAGCGCAGCGAATAGCGGCACCGTCGCGTTCAGTATCGACGCCAGACCGGCGGTGATCGAAAGCGCCGCGTACGCGAACAGCGTGAACGGAATCGCCGAGTTAAATGCGCCGAGCAGCAAGAAGCGAAGCGCATTCGGGGCGAGTTCTGAAACGCCGCCGCGCCATATAAGCAGTGACAACAACACGAGCGCAGCAATCGCAGTGCGCAGATCGGCAATCGCCAACGGCCCGAACGCCGGCGCAGCAATGCGCGTGAACAAAAAACTCGCGCCCCAGAGCGCGGCGAGCAACGTGAAGTCGATCAGATCGCGAAGTTTCATGCCGCGATTGTCGTTTGCGTCTCTGCGGCGATCACTCCAGTTCTTGTCATTGATTGACGCGAGTCGCTTACCGCCACGGCTTGCGGAACGCGCGCGGCAGCGGTTCCTCGGTGGCGCTCGCGATGTAGCGGCCGTCGTGGAACACCAATGGCGCGCCGCCGGGCACGTCGAACTGCGTGATCTCACCGACAAAAATGACGTGGTCGCCTTCGAGATGCTGGTTGTGATTGCGCGCAATCAGCGTTGTGACGCTGCCGTTGATGATCGGCAGCTCGTGCGGCCCGGCATGCCACGCCACACCGCCGAAGCGATCGACGCCGCGCAGGGCGAAGCGCTTGGCAATGTCGAGTTGATGCGCGGCCAGCACGTTGATCGCGTAACTCGTGCAGTCCCTGAACGCTGCGAGCGAGCCCGCTTTCAGCGACAGGCTCCATAGAATCAGCGGCGGCTCGAGCGACACCGAGTTGAATGAGTTCACCGTCAGGCCGGTGGGTGCGCCATCGGCGGTGCGTGTCGTAACGATTGTTACTCCGGTCGCAAACTGCGCGAGCGCGTGTCGATAGTCGGTCCGTGCCCGGCCTTTCATCGCGGCAGTTTACGGAGTCGACCGTGCGCGGCACACGGTCTTCGAGCCGAGGCACAATGCGCCTGCATAAATCAATTTGAGGCGGAGACAGAACATGAGAACACTGCGTGCATTGATTGCCCTGGCAGTCGTCAGCGTGCTGACCGGCTGCGGCTACAACACGATCGTCACCCAGGAACAGACGGTCAACGGGGCCTGGTCGGAGATACTCAATCAGTATCAGCGCCGCGCCGATCTGATTCCCAACATCGTCGAGACCGTCAAGGGCGAAGCGAACTTCGAGCAGACCACGCTGCAGAACGTGATCGAGGCGCGCGCACGCGCCACATCGATCCAGGCGACGCCGGATCTGGTCAACAACCCGGCGGCGTTTGCGCAGTTCACGCAGGCGCAAAGCCAGTTGACCTCAGCGTTATCGCGCCTGCTGGTAACGGTCGAGGCCTATCCGAACCTGAAAGCCAACGCGGCGTTTCAGGATCTGCGCACGCAGCTCGAAGGCACCGAGAATCGCATCGCGATCGCACGCAAGCGCTACATCGATGCGGTGGCGCAATACAACACGACGATTGCGCTGCTGCAAAACTTTCTCGGCAAGATTCTGACGGGCGCATCGCCCAAGCCACAGTTTGCGGTGGCCGATGAAGCCGCTGTGCGGCAGCCGCCGAAAGTGGATTTCGGAACGCAGAAGAAGTAGCAGTTGCCAATGTCGTTGAGACGGCGCTGCGCAAGCGTGATCGCCGTGCTTTGCGCGGCGCTCGCGCTGTCGGCTTCTGCGCTTGCGCAGACGCCGCAGGAGTTGCCCAAAGGCCTGGCGCCGTCGGGCGTGCCCGATG